>NZ_JBAIYW010000259.1:0-12913 GCF_036763055.1 Desulfovibrio sp. 1214_IL3152
GTGCGCGCCGCAGTGGCGGAGGTAAAGCAGCTTGAGCGCAGCGCCGACATGAACGACGCTCTGGCGCGCCTGTTGCGCGAACCGCTGTCTGCCACAAGACTGGACGTTTACCTGCAGTGTCCTCTGCGCTTTGCCTGGCAATATCTGTGCGGGCTGCGCCCCCCAAGGGAAATCAATGAAGGGGATGACCCCGCTGCTGTGGGAACCTGCATTCACGACACGCTCAAGGCGCTTTACGAGCCATACCTGCACAAAACCGTACGGAGGGGAGACATCTCGGCCGAAACGGTTCGCGCCCGTTTTTTTGAGCAGCTTGAAACCCACGGTCTGCGCAGGCAGCTGCCAGCCGACAGCTGCCTGATGCTGGAAGAAGCCGCGCCCATGCGCCTCATGCGTTTTCTTGAGAACCAGCCCGAACAGGCGACCATCATGGCGCTGGAAAAAGAGCTCAGGGGTCCCCTGCGGCTGGCCGGGCGCGATTATGCCTTTGTAGGTACAATGGACCGCGTGGACAAACGTGACGGCCTGTTTCATGTGCTGGACTACAAAACCGGCGGCATAAAAAAACTCGACGGCAGCCTGTGGACCGACCTCGCCTTTTTCTCCCGTGCCGGGCAGCTGTGCGATGCCCTGCACCCCGCACAGGAAGCGGATGCAGGCCACCTGCAGCAACTGGAAAAACTCTTCAGCGAACTGCGTGAACGCCTGCCCAGCCTGCAGCTTCCCTGCTACCTGAGCATGGCGCAGGCCGGCGGCATGACGCCGCTGGGGGATGCCGCCCTGGTGGAATTGCGCGATGACGGCAAAGAACATCCCTTATTCGGCGGGCTTGTGGACGAAGACCTTGAGGCTGCCCTCGAATTTTGCAACACGGCACTGGCCCTGCCCCTGCTGCATATGGAATATTCGCCCTGTTTCGCGGCACGGCCCGACACGCATTGCCGATGGTGCCCCTATGCGGGGCTGTGTTCTGTATAAGTGTCGGGCCTTTGGCATTCTTTGAAAAAGAGGCTTCTCACCTGTTGCGTCTCGCGGATTTTGCGGCTATTGTTGCGCCTAATTTCCATACGTGGCATGCCTGAAAACCACCAGAGGGGGCGGGTGGGCTTGTCCGTGCAAGTCAGGACGGAGGTCTTGAAATGTCTTTCCCCGCACTTAAGATAGGTAATCTCACCGCCAAGATCCCTGTAGTCCAGGGTGGCATGGGTGTAGGCATATCACTTTCAGGTCTGGCCTCGGCCGTGGCTAATCAGGGCGGTATCGGCGTCATCGCCGGCGCCATGATCGGCATGAAAGAGCCGGACGTAGCCAAGGACCCTTTGACCGCCAACCTGCGCGCCCTGCGCAACGAAATCGAAAAAGCCCGCCAGATGACCAACGGCATTGTGGGCGTCAATCTTATGGTGGCCCTGACCACCTTCAGCCAGATGGTGCGCACGGCCATTGAAAGCCGGGCAGACATCATCTTTTCAGGCGCCGGGCTGCCGCTGGATATGCCCAAGCACCTTTTTCAGGCCTGCGAAGAGAAAAAAGAAGAGTTTAAAACCAAACTCGTACCCATAGTCTCCTCGGCCCGTGCGGCATCGGTTATTGCCAAAAAATGGATATCCCGCTTCAACTACGTTCCTGATGCCTTTGTGGTGGAAGGCCCCAAGGCGGGCGGCCACCTCGGCTTCAAGGCCGAAGAGCTGCACGATCCGGCCCACTCCCTTGAAGTGCTGGTTCCTGAAGTGGTGGAAACCGTAAAGTCCTTCGAAGACAAATACGGCAAGGCCGTTCCCGTCATTGCCGCTGGCGGCGTCTATTCCGGCGCGGACATCAAGAAGTTTCTCGATCTCGGCGCTTCAGGCGTGCAGATGGGAACCCGCTTTGTCGCCACCCACGAATGCGATGCCGATGAGCGCTTCAAGCAGTCCTACCTTGCGGCCACGGCCGAAGATATCACCATTATCAAAAGCCCGGTGGGCATGCCCGGACGAGCCCTGGACAACGGGTTCATCCATGCAGCCCGCGAAGGCAATAAAAAGCCGTTCAAGTGCATCTTCCACTGCGTGCACACCTGCGAACAGGAAAAAACGCCCTATTGCATTGCTCAGGCGCTCATCAACGCCATGAAGGGCAACCTTGAGCGTGGCTTTGCCTTTTGCGGCGCAAACGTGTCACGGGTAAACAAGATTACGTCCGTGCGCGAACTTATGGACAGCCTGCAGCACGAATTTGACGAAGCCATGTCTTCGTTGAGCAAAAGCGTGCAAAACATGTTCAACAGCGGCAAAAGCTAGCGTCGCCAACGCCTGAGCCGCCTGCCGGGTAAAGTGGTCGCTGCTCTGGCTCTGATGGCCGCCCGAAAAGATGGCCGCCTGAAATGGTTGCCGTTTAAGGCAGCTGTTGCCTGAAATATCTGCCTGATGGCGGAGCAGTCTGCCCTGCGTCCACGGCATTGCGGCCTTTCTCAGGTCGTTTGCAGCAGGAAAGCGCCCCGCAAACCGGGTGAAGAGTGAACAGCCTTGCGGTACTTTTTCAAACCCGCACCGGGCAGTGGCATTTTAGCCGCCCAGTTGCCTTGAAAAAACGACACATCCGGCATAGCCGCCAGCAAAGGCAGCCACGACCGTAAATACAGAAATCCCCTGGCACAGCCAGGGGATTTCTGTATTTACAAAGAAAGCGAAACTCAAAAAAACATGTCTATTTCGCGCCTGGCTGCCCCTGAGTCGAGGCCGGCAGGCCGACTACTGCCCGCGCAAATAGCGCACGGCATTGACAAACAGGAGTGTTCCGGGCGGGTCCAGTTCGCCGCGGGTCCAGGCGGGATGGTTGGTCACATGGTGGAAAGCTTCCGGATGGGGCATAAGGCCAAGCACCCGCCCCGTGGGATCGGTCAGACCGGCAATGGCCAGGGCAGAACCGTTGGGATTGAGCGGATACTCCTGCGTGGGCTGTCCCGTTTCGGGGTCAGCGTATTGCAGGGCGATAAGATTTTCCTCCTGCAAGCGCTGCAGGCATTCTTCATCGCGCGGCACAAGCTTGCCTTCGCCGTGACGCACAGGCATGCACAGCATGGGCATGTCTTTTGTGAAAACACAGGGGCTTTTGGCGTTGGGCAAAAGGTGAACCCACCGGTCTTCATAGCGGGCGGAATCGTTATGCCCCAGTGAAACCTGGCGCTCAAAACGCACGCCGCCAAAGGCGGGCAGCAGCCCCAGTTTCGCCAGAAGCTGAAAGCCGTTACAAATTCCCAGAATGAGCTTGCCCTCATCCAGAAAGTCGCGCAAACTCTGCAGCAGGGGAACGCCCTGCGCATCCTTCAGGTAGCGCCAGCGCATTACCGCGGCCTGAGCCGCCCCCAGATCATCACCATCCAGAAAGCCGCCGGGAAAAACCAGAAAATGGTAGTCAGCCAGACGCACCTTGGCCGCTACAATGTCTGAAAAGTGAACCACGTCAGCCCTGTCTGCACCAGCAAGACGGGCGGCGTGGGCCGTTTCCAGATGAGAATTTGTTCCGTAACCGGTGATGACCAGTGTATTGACCGTGCCCATGCGGGTAAAGCCTCCTTGGCTTGCAGCAGATCTTTCAGTGTGCGGGCAAGTGCGTACCAGGCGCGCAACGCGCGGCCCGTGGGCCGCAATGAGCCCGCACCCCAAGAGCCGCCGGTAAAGCAAGGTCGACCCGCGCACGCTGAAGAGGGAATATCACACTACTTACCTTGTTTTCGATAGTCAATGCTAGCCAAAAAAATCATTTTGGGCTATGAACTTGGGTTGTGCTAAAAAGCGATCAAGAATCAAGGTGGAGGCCATGAAAACTAAGTTTATCTTTGTGACGGGCGGAGTTCTGTCATCCTTGGGCAAGGGCCTGGCGGCCGCCTCGCTGGGCGCGCTGCTGCAAACCCGTGGCCTTACGGTAACGATACAGAAACTCGACCCCTATATTAACGTTGACCCCGGCACCATGAATCCTTTTCAGCATGGTGAGGTTTTCGTCACTGACGACGGGGCCGAAACCGACCTGGACCTGGGCCATTACGAGCGTTATCTCAACGTACCCATGTCGCGGAAAAACAATACCACATCGGGGGCCATCTATAACCAGGTTATCGCCAAGGAACGGCACGGCGATTACCTGGGGGCCACTGTGCAGGTCATCCCCCACATTACGGACGAAATCAAGGGCGTGGTGCTCTCTCTGGCCGAAGGCGAAGACGCGCCGGACGTTGCCATCATCGAGATAGGCGGCACTGTGGGCGACATCGAGGGTCTGCCCTTTCTTGAGGCCATACGCCAGTTGCGCTCCGAACTGGGACGCGACAACTGCCTCAACATCCACCTGACCCTGGTTCCCTACCTGCGCAGTGCCGGTGAGCACAAGACCAAGCCCACCCAGCACAGCGTTAAGGAACTGCTTTCCATCGGCATCCAGCCCGACATTATCCTTTGCCGCTGCGAGCAAAGCATTCCTGAAGAACTGCGCCGCAAGATCGCCCTGTTCTGCAACGTTGATCAGGACGCCGTGTTCTCGTCGGTGGACGTGAACAATATCTACGAAGTGCCGCTTAAGTTCTATGCGGAAGGCTTTGATCAAAAAGTCGCCATCATGCTGCGCCTGCCCGCACGCAACGCCCAGCTTGACGCCTGGGAAAAGCTTGTGAGCGACAGCGACAACCCGCAGGGCAAGGTTACCGTCGCCATCGTGGGCAAGTATGTGGACCTTAAAGAAGCCTACAAGAGCCTGCACGAAGCCCTCATTCACGGCGGCGTCGCCAACCGGGTTCAGGTAGACCTGCGCTACGTCAACTCTGAAAATGTGGACGACGCCAACGCGGCCGAACACTTCAAGGGCTGCGACGGCATTCTGGTCCCCGGCGGCTTCGGCTATCGCGGCGTGGAAGGCAAAATCGCGGCCATCCGCTATGCGCGTGAAAACAGCATACCGTTTTTCGGCATCTGTCTCGGCATGCAGTGCGCGGTTATCGAATTTGCCCGTCATATGGCGGAAATGGCCGACGCCAACTCCGAAGAATTTGACCACCGTTCCAAGCACAAGGTCATTTACCTCATGACCGAATGGTACGACTTCCGCACCAGAAACGTGGAAAAACGCGACGCTGGCAGCGACAAGGGCGGCACCATGCGCCTTGGCTCCTACCCCTGCAAGGTCATGCCCGAGTCGCGCGCCTTTGAGGCGTACAAAACCGATCTGGTTGAAGAGCGCCACCGCCACCGCTATGAGTTCAACAATGAATTCAAGGAAGCCCTGGCGGAAAAAGGCATGATCTTCAGCGGAACCTCGCCCGACGGCTCCCTGGTGGAAATTGTAGAGCTGCCGGAACACCCCTGGTTCCTGGGCTGCCAGTTCCACCCCGAATTCAAATCCCGCCCCATGAATGCCCATCCGCTGTTCAGGGAGTTCATCGGCGCGGCCAAAAAGCACGCCAAAGTCTGATCCTCGGCGCAGGGCAAGAGGCAAAACCCCTTCTCCCATGTTTGCATATCTTCGCGCGGGCCTCTGGCCCGCGCTTTCATTTTATGACAAACCCACCACGGTACAACAAAGTGGAAACATTGTATTTTCAAAAATCTTCCCGGCATTGCTGCGCTCAAGCCAAAGTCACCGTCCCGCCAGGCAAACTTTGATCCAACTAGAGCAGATTAACTTTGAGAATGTACATTCTCAAAGTTTAAGGCACGCTCACTTCGGCGTTTAACCGCGCAGATAAACTGCGCTTACGCCTCCGTAGCGAACGTCTGCTTACGCAGCCGCCAGAGCAATTTCAAAGTGAAATTGCTCTAACCGAGCTTTCTGACTTTTGATAGTGCAACCTCTGGCTATTGCGTAATTTTTGCCACTATGGCACACTACTTGTAACCACAAGTATAAGGCTTCAGGATTTTTCAAGGCGGAAAACGCACATGGCACTGGAACTTCGACAGCAATTGAAACTGGCTCAGCAGCTGGTGATGACCCCGCAACTACAGCAGGCCATCAAGCTGCTTCAGCTCTCGCGTCTGGAGCTTCTGGAGACCGTGCAGCAGGAGATGCTGGAAAATCCTTTTCTTGAAGAATCGCACGGGGACGATCCGTCTCCGGATCATGTGGACGACCGGCGGGAAAACAGCGCGGAAGAAGCTTACGACAAGGAACTGGCAAAGGATGCCGACTGGGAGGATTACCTCGGAGAATTCGCCAGTACCCCCCGCCTTGTGCAGCCACGCGAATTTGAATCCGCAGAAGACATCTCCCCCCTCGAAGCCCGCTACTCCGCCAAACCTACCCTTGAAGGGCATCTGCTCTGGCAGCTCCGCCTTTCATCCCTTACCGATGCCCAGAAAGATATTGGCGAAGTGATCATCGGCAACCTCTCTTCCGCGGGCTACCTGCAAGCCAGCATTGAGGAAGTGGCCCAGATGGCCCAGGCGGAACCGGCCGAGGCTCTGGACGTGCTTGAACGGGTGCAGATGTTTGACCCCGTGGGCGTGGCCGCCCGCGACGCCCGCGAGTGCCTGCTGGTGCAGATCAAAAGCCTCAGGTACGACCGCGATCCCATTTTGCTTGAGCTTGTGAACGCGCACCTTGAAGACCTTGAAGCCAAGCGCTACAAGCCCCTGCTGCGCAAGTTCAGGCTGGACATGGATGAGCTGAAGGAATACCTCGACATCATCCAGAGCCTTGATCCCCTGCCCGGAGCCAGCTTCGGCGGCGGCGAACCGGCCTATGTAAGCCCGGATGTCTTCGTGTACAAAATGGGTGGTGAGTTTATCATCCTGCTCAATGAAGACGGCCTGCCGCAACTGCAGCTTTCCAACCTGACCCAGATGGACATGGGTGCCGCTTCGGATAAGGAAAAAGAATACTGTACGGAAAAAATGCGCGCGGCCACATGGCTGATCAAAAGTCTGTACCAGCGCCAGCGCACGCTGTACAAGGTAATGGAAAGCATCGTGCGGCATCAGCAGCCCTTTTTTGAAGAAGGCGTCACACGGCTTGCCCCCCTTATTCTCAAGGACATTGCCGACGACATCAGCATGCACGAGTCTACGGTAAGCCGCATCACCACCAATAAATACGTGGCTACGCCACATGGCATTTTCGAACTCAAATTTTTCTTCAACAGCGGGCTTGAACTTGATGACGGAAGCCAGGTCGGCTCTGAAAGCGTCAAAGCCCTCATTAAAAAATTCATTGCTGATGAAGACACAAAGTCGCCCCTCAGCGATGAACGCATCGGCGAAATGCTCAAGGAACGCCTCAAGGTCAATATTGCCCGGCGAACCGTGGCTAAATACCGTACTGCCCTTGACATACCCTCATCCTCCAGGCGCAAGGAGCATTTCTGATCTTTCCGCCGCGTCCCGGAACCCCGGTTCCTGCCGCCGCAAAGGCACATGACGCGCAAGATTGCGAAAAAGGCTTACACCGTCGCTTTTCGCTGCCCGCCCAAGGGCGGGGCCTCGCGGTTGCCATGCCGGAAACCGCCATCACAAGGAGGATTATATGAATATCTCTTTTGCCTTCAAAAACTTTGAAGCCTCCGACCATCTTAAAAAATATGCCCGCCGCCGCATGGAAAAGCTTGGGCGTTTTTTCGGCAAGTCCGCCGGTCTTGAAGTTACCGTCGTGCTGACCGTAGATAAATTCCGCCACCGCTGCGAAGTTACCGTTGTGGGGGAAGGGCTGCACATCAACGCCACTGAACAGACCACCGACATGTACGCTGCCATTGACCTTGTGACAGACAAGGTCGAAGCTCAGATCAAGCGTCAGGTTTCACGGGTCAAAACCCAGCGCCGTCAGGCGCGCAGCGCCGATGTTGATGTGTACACATACAATATCGAGGCAGAAGCCGAAGCCCCGCAACCTGTGGAAGGCACAGACCGCCTGGCGGCCAAGCCCCTGCACCTTGACGAGGCTCTCATGCAGCTTGACTCTATCGGCAGTGAGTTTCTGGTCTTTTTTAACGCTGAAAACGGTCGCATCAACGTCGTATACCGCACCCGCACAAGCGGTTATGCGCTGATTGACCCTGTTTTATAACACGCCTGTTCCGGGCCGCCCAAAAACACCGTTGCCTGGGCGGCCCGGGAATTTCAGGGGGAACCATGAGCACCGCCGCACATCAGCGCCCCGAAGGGCCGGTGATTGAAACCGTTGCCGCCGGGCCGCCCGTAGCCGTGTGCATTGTCACCGGCCTTTCCGGTGCGGGCAAAAGTACGGCCCTCAAGGTTTTTGAAGACATGGGCCATTTTGTGGTGGACGGCCTGCCCGCAAGCCTTGCCCCTGAAATGGTGGACATGATGTCCCGCCCCTCCATGAGCCATTTCAAAGGCATCGCCCTTGGCATGGACCTGCGGCAAAGCAACTTTCTGGATGAAATCAACGAAGCCCTGTCCGACCTTGCAGCCGTAAACATACGGCCCATGCTTCTTTTTATGGAGTGCGACGCGCAGGAACTTATACGTCGCTACGCCACAACCCGTCGCCCGCACCCTCTGGAACGTGAAGGCATGGGCCTTGAGGCTTCGCTGTTGTCGGAACGTAACAGCCTGAGCCCCCTGCGCGAAATGGCCGACCTGGTTATTGATACCTCGCGTTTTTCCATTCACGACCTGCGCCGCGCCATACAAAAGCGCTGGAGCGACAGCAAAAGCAAGCTGCGGGCCATCAGGGTCAACGTTATTTCTTTTGGTTTCAAATACGGCGTCCCGCGTGAGGCAGATTTTGTTTTTGACCTGCGTTTTCTCACCAATCCCTATTTTGTGGAAGAGCTGCGGCCCATGTGCGGCAAAGACAGAGAAGTGGCGCAATATGTTTTTGAACAACCCCACGCGCGCGAATTTTGCGTCAAACTCATAGACCTGCTGCTGTTCATTCTGCCGCTGATGGAGACTGAAGGCCGCTACCGCGTTACCATTGCCGTGGGCTGTACGGGCGGCCGCCACCGCTCGGTCGCCATGGCCGAAGAGGTGACCCTGGCCCTGCGGCAGGCTGATTATCCGGTAACTCTGGAACACCGACACCTTGAACTTGGCTGAAAAAATTGGCAGACTCTGCGCCAAGAGGAACGCCATGAAGGACGAAAGCAAGAAGACGCAGGTGGGAATTATTGTTGTCGCTCATGCCGATTACGGCTCGGCCATGCTGCGCACCGCCGAATTCATCCTTGGCCCGCAGAGCGACTGCAGTTCTATCAGCGTGGATGTGGGACAGGAAGTTGCCGAAACCGTGCGGCGGCTCAATGATGCCGCCCAGCGGCTGGACAAGGGCGCGGGCGTCATCATCCTTACCGACATGTTTGGTGGAACCCCCACCAACCTGGCCCTTTCCCTGCTGGCGACCCACAAGGTCGAAGTGGTAACCGGGGCCAACCTGCCAATGTTGCTCAAGGTTTTCAGCGCTCGCGAAAAAAGCCTTGAGGAACTCGCCCAACTTGCGGGCGAGGCCGGTTCCAAGGGCATTGTGGTTGCCGGAAACATGCTGCGTAACAAGACGCGAACTAAAAGCGAAAGTTAGTATGTGGTTTCGCGTGGACAATCGCCTGGTACACGGGCAGGTTATTGAGGCATGGCTGCCCCATACCGGCGCGAGGCATCTGGTGGTTGCCAATGACGAACTGGCGGCAGACATATTGCGCCAGCAGATCATTGAACTTGCCGTGCCGCAGCGTATTCTGACCCACTTCATTCCCGTGGACCATCTGGCCGTCACCCTTGACGCCTGCGGCGAAGACAGTTTCGTGCTTTTCGGCAATTGCCGTGATGCCCGCCGCGCCAATGACGCAGGGGTGATTATGGAAACGCTCAATATCGGCAATCTGCATTACGGCCCTGAAAAAACGCAGGTGCTGCCACATGTGGCCTTGTCGGCCGAGGACAGGGAAGACCTGCGCTCCATGCAGCAGCATCTGGTGCAGTTGGATTTCCGCAGCGTACCGACAGAAAACGTAAGGGGTTCCCATGAGCAGTTTATATGAAATGACCGCAATAGGAGCGCCTTACGCTTTTTTTTTGCCCTGGCAGGGGCAGCGCGCTCTTCCTGTATAATCGGCCTTGTTGACCGCCCCATCTGCCTTGCCCTCATTGCCGGCTTTATTACCTCGGACTGGAGTCTGGCCCTGCCTCTGGGCATCATATTTGAACTTCTCTGGCTGGACGCGCTCGAACTGGGCAGCGTTGTCCCTCCTTACGGGAACCTGAGTTTTTTATTGCTCTTCCCCTTGTGCAAATATTTTGGTCTGACGCAGCCCGGCAGTCTGCTTATTCCCCTGATCCTTTGCATGCCCGCCGCCTATCTGGCTGCCTTTTGCGAACAACGCCAGCGCATCTGGCAAAACGCCACGGTGGACAAGGTAGAGATATGGTGTGCGGGCAAACACGGAGGAACCTCGCCCGGCGCAGCGCTCTGCTATTCCTCCCTGCGCAGGGCTTTTTGGCAGGTCTGCCTGTATGGTCTCTGCTTTGCCCTGATATTTTCCTTGCTGCACACATTGCAGAATCATCAGGCCCTGCCCGCCCTGCGGGCGGTGACATGGTCTGCCCTTTATGTGGCGGCGCTGATGGGCGCGGTCCTTTCCCTGCGCACCCGTCAGGCATATGTGGTGCTTGTTGGCTGTCTGGGCATGCTTGCCCTGCTTATCTGGGTAGGCCATTAGAGGTATTTCACTTTGAAATTGCTCTGACGAATGCGGGGAGAAGACGCCCGCCTCGGAGGTTCCATACACCTTTTATGCGCGCGCAGGTCAGCACGGGTATTTCATTGCAACTTTTCGAAATTCAAAAAACAACAGGCCCCGGCGCAAAGCGCCGGGGCCTGTTGAGATATGACGGGCAGTGCTTACTTGAAAGCCTTTTCAAAGTTCGGCACGACCTGCTTTTTGCGGCTCATGACGCCGGGCAGCCACACAGAGGCGCCTTCGGGCTTGACGCCAAAAGCTTTTTCCACCACAGAGGGGTCATCGGAAACAATAAGCATTTCCGAGCCTTCTTTCATGATGTCGGTCAGCAGCAGGAAGACGCTGTGGCGGCCTTCGCCCTTGACCTTTTCAATTTCGGCCTGCAGGCCGGCCTTCACAGGCTCAAGGATGGAAAGGTCAACCACTTCAAGCTGGCCGATGCCCACCTTGTTGCCGTTCATGTCAAAATCTTTGTAGTCGCGGAAAACAAGGTCTTTCATGGGGGCGCCTTCAACGGCGCTCTTGACCTTGAACATTTCCATGCCCAGAGCCACGACGTCGCTCACGCCCGCAATTTTTGCCAGTTCTTCAACGGCTTTTTTGTCAGCAGGGGTACAGGTGGGCGACTTGAAGATGACCGTATCGGACAAAATGGCGCACAGCATGGCCCCGGCGAGATTTTTGGGGATCTCTATACCGTAGAAATCATACATGCTCTTCAGAACGGTATTGGTGCAGCCTACGGGCCAGATCCAGGCTTCCAGCGGCGCGGAGGTGGTCACGTCACCAAGCTTGTGGTGGTCAACAATACCAAGAACCGTGGCGGAATCCATACCCTTGGGGGCCTGGGCCAGGTCGGAATAGTCCACCAGATACACGTCTTTGCCTGCCACGTCGTCCACAATCTGGGGGGCGGCAATGCCGAATTTTTTCAGCACAAATTCCGTTTCGGGGGTGGGCGCGCCCTGGGCAACCGCGGTGACGTCCATACCGCGCTTGCTGTACAGGTCGGCGGCAACAATGGCTGAGATGATGCTGTCGGTATCAGGATTCATGTGACCAAGAACTAATGCGGACATGACTGTCTCTCCTTCCGGTATGGTTCAGGTATGCGGTTCGTTTTGACCGATTTGTACTCTTTAGCACAAAGTCCGGTTCATGCCAAGAGGCTTGGGGAAAATTTCCTGACATGAAACGGTCACCACAGCATCAAATAAACCTGAACTCGTTTAATTAACAGGACAAAAATATGCTCGTGATTTTTTTACCTTTTACCTGACTTGGGATGCGCCTGATCATAGACTTGCATCAGACTTTCAAGGCTTACCTGCGTATACCGCTGAGTTGTAGTAAGCCTTTGATGTCCCAGCAACTCTTGCACACTTCGCATATCGGCGCCAGCCTCCAGCAGGTGGGTGGCGAACGAATGGCGCAGGCTGTGGGGCGACACCGTAAAGGCCAGCCCCGCCCTGCGGCACAGGCGCTCCACAATGCGGGCGGCCTCCCTTCTGTTCAGGCGCGCTCCCCGGCTGCCCACAAACAGGGCAGGCTCGTGGGGCAAGGCCAGCAAGGGGCGCTCTTCGAGCCAGGTCTTCAGACCGGCAAAAGATGTGTCTGAAAGAGGAGCCAGCCTTTCCTTTGATCCTTTGCCCATAACGCGCAATACACGCGAAGACAGTTGCACATCGTCCACATCCAGGCTCAATGCCTCGGAAATGCGCAAACCCGATCCATAAAGCAATTCCGCCAGGGCAAGATCGCGGCAAAGGATGCGTTCTTCTTCGGCGCTTCCGGTCACCGGCCCGTTCTTGCCTCCCGGCCCAGATGCCGAGTCCAGCAGGGCGAAGGTTTCATCGACATTAAGGGCACGGGGGTGGCGTTTTTCCTGACGGGGATTACGCACCTGGGCCGCGACATTTTCCGTCACCCTGCCTCCGCGCATCTGAAAACGAAAAAACGAACGCGCCGCAGCCAGCTTGCGCGCCATTGAGCTTTTGGCCTCGCCCTTGCGAAACAGCCATGCAAGAAAAGCCTGTATGTGCCGACGGGTCACGGTTTGCGGCTGCCCCAGATCAATATCCTGGCTGCGCAAAAACTCCGCAAGCTGTGCAAGATCCACAGCATAGGCTTTTCGGGTGGCCTCCGAGGCCCCTTTCTGCACGGTCATCCAGGCCAGAAAGGCCTCTATCAACAACGCGGCACGGTCCGGCAGACCCGTTGCGCCCGCTCCGCCACGGCCCGCGG
>NZ_JBAIYW010000145.1:0-12667 GCF_036763055.1 Desulfovibrio sp. 1214_IL3152
TGGGGCGGGAGTGGACCCGGCGGCTGGCTTCCAGTCATGCGCTGGACATGCTGCGTCGGCATCTGGCGGGCCTGCCTGTGGAGGCCCAGTGGGCGGAAGGGCAGCCGCAGGAGTAATGTTTTCGGCAGGCTGAAGTCAGCGAAGGCAAAACCTGGCCTGTTGCCCGCCGCGCTCTGCGGCAGGTGCGGGGCCATCTGATCTGATATTTTTCGCAACCGTGCGTTCTGTTTCTGCGCGCGTTCAGGCGCAGACATGCAACGCACGGTTGCGAGGCAGCCGGAAAATCTAGTCTTCCTGCTGTTCAAAAACTCCCACAATACTTGTAATGGGCAAAATAAAGGCAATGCCGTTGCCGGGTTTGACAAGGGCTGCCGAGTGCGAAATGGCAAGCAGCACTTCACGGCTGATATCTGCGGGAACGGCGTTGAGGATAATGTCTTTTTCCGGCTCGACAGGTATGCCGAACAGCGCGGCGACCTTCAGTCCCGTGCCGCGCCCCTTGAGCACTGTGGCGCCCCGCGCCCCGGCTTCTTGCGAAGCTTCAATGATGGTGCTGCTCCAGCCCTTGTTCACAATGGTTACAACCAGTTCGTAGCCGTCTTTTATCATGATCCCGTCCTTATTTTGCAAACTTGAATTACTGATTGGCGGACTGCGTGCCGGATCGCCCTATCTGAGCCAGATAAGACTGAAAATGGCAAGCAGAGGAAGCAGCATGACAAGGACAATGCCCGTATAGGCAAAGAAGCTGGGCATGCGCACGCCAAGATTTTCCGCCAGTGAACGCACCATAAGGTTGGGCGCGTTGGAGATATAGGTATTTGCCCCCATAAAGACTGTGCCGCAGGTGATGGCAAGCAGGGTCTGGGACAGTTCATGCATGAGAATCTGGGGATCGCCTCCGGCTATGTTAAAGAAGACAAGAAAGGTCGGCGCGTTGTCCAGAAAGGTGGAAAGTACCCCTGTAAGCCAGAAATACACCATGTTGTCCGGTTTGCCGTCAGTGTTGAGAATGTCGATAATAAAGCCCATGTCACCGTCTTTGCCCGCTTTGAGGATGGCGATGATGGGGATAAGGCAGATAAAGATGCCCAGAAAAAGTTTGACCACCTCGCGCATGGGGTCCCACGTAAAGGCGTTGCGTTCTCGAATGGCAAAGTTTGTGAGCCGGCCGGAAAGAATGATGATCACCAGCAAAAGCAGGTCGCGCGCGATGTTTTGCAGTTCCATATACACTTCGCCGAAAAGGGGAACGTGGATGCCCGGCTTCCAGTTGCCGCTCAAGAGCACGGCCCCGGCGATGCAGGCAAGCAGCGGCACGTTGACCTGCCAGCCTTCCAGGCTGAGCTTTACGTCTTTGCCCCTGTGCTGATCCAGAAGCTCGTGGTCTTCTTTTCTATAAAGGTACATGTCCAGAAGATAGTGGGCCAGCAACAGTGAAACGCTCAGAAAAACCATGGGACCGAACAGGTGGGTAGTGGTCCAGAAAAAGTCCACGCCCGCCAGAAAGCCGAGGAATATCGGAGGATCTCCCAGGGGGGTGAGCGAGCCGCCCACGTTGGCCGCAAGCACAATGAAAAAGATGACGGAATGCACCCGGTAACGGCGGTACATATTGGCGCGGAGCAGGGGGCGAATGAAAAGCATCGAGGCCCCGGTGGTGCCGACCCAACTGGCAAGCGCGGTGGCGATAAAAATGATGCCTGTATTTACGAGCGGCGTACCCGTAAGGTTGCCCCGCAGATGGATGCCGCCGGTAACCGTGAACAGCGCGATCAGCAGAATGACAAAAGGCAGATAGGTATTGAATATGGTTCCGAGCAATTCCTGAAGCGTAGCCCGTGGCCCGAAGTGGATCAGCAGCGCCGCCAGAAAAAGCGCGCTCCAGAAGGCGGTTATTTTGCCGTAATGAGCTTCCCAGAAGTGGGGATTGACGAGGGGCCACAAGGCAATGGAAAGCAAAAGTCCGGCAAAGGGCAAAGCCCAGATGAGGGAAAGCTGTGTTCCGTCCAAAAGCGTATCGGCACAAAAGCCATGAGCGGGAATGCCGAAAATCAAAAAAAAGCAAGCGGCGAGTAAAACAAGAAATCGGGGTATGGGCACTACCTGAGCTCCTTGGGTGGAAGGCCAATATAAATCAGATCAGTTGCGGCGCGGACTTGCGCGAGCTTGCCGGGCCTGCACGGATTTGCGCGGGAGGCGCAACGCGGCAGCATGACCGGAGCAAGGGACGCGGACCAGGTCGGGCAACTGTTAACGGCAGCATGCACACAGGCCGTGGTCAAAACTGAAAAGTAGCATAACGTCAGAAAAGCCGCAGGGCAAACACCTTTCGCAACCTTTGCTTCGGCAGGGAATGCGCGATGCCGGTCATGGCAGGCCTGCTCCAAGGATAAGGCGGGGTTGTGGCGGTATTTGTTGTGCATGTTTTTACCTGTGAGGCAACGCAAAGGCGTTGGCTGGCGTCAGGGCCGCAAGACTAAAAACAAAAGCCCGCCAGTGGCGGGCTTTCGTGAATAAATGCCGCTCTGGCGGCAGGACGCCGAGCTTGCGGCGCCCTTAGCGCAGGCTGAACGCAAAGGGAATCACCACCAGCGTGTTCACCGCCTGTCCGTTGAGCTTTTGGGTACGACTCTGGGCCGACCGCAAGGCCAGCCATTTTCCGCACATGTAAGCCCAACTGGACACAGACATAAACAGCAGCAGCACCAAGACGCATTTGGAAATAAGCGTAGCCTGCAGTACGGCCTCAATCATAGAATTCATCCGGCCTTTCCCCTTCCATAACGAACATGAAATTGAAATTCAAAGTATATAATATTCAAAGTCAGTCCGCCCCACTGTGTAAACAAAAGAGATAGTTTAGTAAAAAACAAATAGATGAGTAGTTTTTTGATCGGGCTGATCCTGGAACGGCGCGAGGGGGCAGTGGGCTGCCTGCTAGAGCAATTTCACTTTGAAATTGCTCTGGCGGCTGCGTGAGCAGTCGCCCGCCGCAAAGATGGAAGCGCAGCTTCAGCCGTTACGACAAAGGAAGTTACGGATGAAGACAGCAGAGCTATTTACTTGCGCGGTTAAGCAGCGAAGCGAGCGTGTTTTAAACTTTGAGAATGTACATTCTCAAAGTTAATCTGCTCTAAAGGAGGGGAATAGTTACAATGGCCTGGCTACAGCAACGTCCATCCTGAAGCAGAACCTGTATGTCCTTTGCATCATTGCCGCTCATGGGGCCTTGTCTCCCATATCCTTAGTCTGCCCCTGGTGCTTCATTTATCCTCAAGGAGCTGTTCAACGGGGATCATACGGTCGCGGACGAGATTCTCCGGGAGATAGACCATACCACAGTTCGGGCATCGCGGAACCTCAGCCGAAAACGTATGTCTAAGGTAGCTGAAGTTGGTTTTTACCATCTGCAGCGGCAAGTTGCAGGCATGGCACAAAAATTTGTCAGACATGAACGCCCCCTGGTCTTACAGGCTGTCTTCTATGGTCATGCGGTGGTTGTACACATTGTGGACAAATATACCGCCATGTTCCGTGGTATACTCCACCCAGCAGGTCGTGAACCCTAGTGATTTGTATCCTGTGAAACGGCCTGTAGCGGGGTTGATCACTTTTTTTCCGGTACGTTCACAGTAATCGATCACCTGGGCCACTTCTTCTTCAAGAATAAGCAGCCATTGCATTTTTTCCTTGATCTGCTGTGTAAAGACTATCCGCATGTCTGGGTCGCCTTGTGGCTGTGGGGTACGGGGCTGTCCCCCCATGTTTTCATAGTAGTTTCTGAGCCATAGCCTGTTGCGACGCCGTTCGCTGATTGTGGGTGGTCTGCGGAAAGGAGAGTTGCCCGTGAAGAGCAGGTCGAGAATATGTCTGCAGGGTTTTCCGTTTAAGGCAAAACTATCGCGGCAGTTGGTGCAGTAAGTGATGTATTCCCGCTCAGCCAATGCTGCCCGCTGCGCTGCGACTTCACGCACGAATTCCGGCCTGACGGCATGCACCTGCCCGCCGAATCCGCAACAGCGGGCCAGCGGACCGCCTACAGGAAGCTCGTGCACCGTTAGTCCCATTTGCACGGCCAGCTCCCTGATATCTTTTTGCAAACCGGGATCATCGCGGCTGGAGCAGGGGTCATATACGGATACGTCATGCCCTCTGCAAAGCTGGGTGCTGCTGTGCGGCAGGTCTGGCATACTGGCTAACATCTGAAAAAGAGAAAGGCTCCGTGCCTCAGGAAAATAGCGAGAAAATGTTTTACGGCAGGTAGGGCATGCCAGTACCAGTTGAGGCTTGCCAAGGCTGAGCCAGGCATCGCGCACAAAATCCAGAGCCGTATCGCGGAGATTTTCGTTGCCCGCCCATTCGGCAGGAACGCCGCAGCAGCCCAGCAACAGAGCCGTGCGTGGATATCCCGCCTGCAGAGCCGTGCAGGTTGCCGTGACATAGGCCGGGTCTGAAGCGCCAAGCTGGCAACCGGGAAAGAACAGATATTCGCACGAATGGCCGGAATATGGCTTGTACAACAGAGCCGCAGGACCATTGGAAAACTCCATGTCCCTGAGCCAGAAGTCATGATAGGCCGGGGGCAGGGCCTTATCCAGGTGAAGGCTGCGCCGTGCTTCCAGAAGGCACTGCTCCATATCCACATTTTCCGGGCAGACTTTTTTGCAAAGACCGCATTGGAGACAGGAATTCAGCAGTTTCATCCCCACGCGCTGGGTGATGTTTTCTCTGGGTCCCATAGAGGATATGGTGTCCTGCACCATTTTGGGAGGATAGGAGCGGAAAGTCTGCATCAGGTCGCACTGGTCATGGCACAGAGAGCAGTTGCAGCGCAGGCAGCGCAGGCTTTCGGCCTGTACCGCCTCGGGGCAGGTTTCTCCTTCTTCCATGCCCCGAGGCGATGGCGGCAGGGGCATCTGGTAAAAAACCTGGCGCAGCGGGGGCTTCATATAGGTTTCAGGCATGCCGTCCATAGCCCCGCCCTGAAGAAATTTTTCAATGGAATAGGAAGCGCGGATGCCGTGTTCAATGGCCTCAATGGGATTACAGCCCAATATTTCTCCGCCCACAAAAACTCCTGTTTGCGCAGACCCCAGAGAATTGACATCAAGGCCTTCAAGCAAACCGAAATCTTCTCCCCCCTTGCCTGTAGCCACATATATGGCGTTGGCCTCCAGTGAGTCCAGGCTCTTTACCTCCGTGGAAAAAAACATGCTGCACTCCACCTCTGAAAACTGCCTGACGATTTCTTTCAGGTAGACTTCTTCGGGCATACGATGGCGCAGGCTCCCTCCTGGCTGTTCTTCCCTGTCATACAGCAGAACGCCGTAATTGCGCGAAGCCAGCTTCAGCGCACAGCTCAAGCCGCTCAACCCGGCGCCGATCACCGCCACGGTGTACGGCTTGGCAGGAACATTGAAGGAAATGGGGGCGGAGTTTTTTGTATGCGCCACACAGGCAGCCTCGACGGACCTGAGCAGAATTTCCTGGCCCGCTCCGCGCCGCACACAGGCTTCGCGGCAGGGCTCATGACAAATGGCGCTGACGATGGCAGGAAAAAGCACGTGATTACGATAAAGCCTGTAGGCACTGGTAAAGTTTTTTTTCTGCACCTTGTCCATGAGTGTTCGCACATCTACGCCAAGCGGGCAGGTGCAGGAACAGGGGGGAGGGCAATCGCGGAAACAGGCCTGCGAAAAAGCCTTGAAGTCTTCTATGCTCATAAGCGCCGTCCGTTTGGCATGGCGAAAATATACGGGGTCATGTTCTGTCTGTGGTGCTCCGCGCCCTCCGCAAACCTGCGGAGGGCCTTGCCGGGAGTCGCAGCCGGCCGGAGCAGCCTTTTGGTCAGGGCATTTTGACAACGGCCTTTATGGCAAGGCCTTTTTCGCTGTCTTCTATGGCCTGGTTGATTTGCTCAAAGGGGTAGAAGGTAATCAGCTTGTCCAGAGGAAAGCGCCCCTGACGGAACAGGGCTATAAGCCTGGGCAAAAAGCGTTTGGGTACGCAGTTGCCTTCAACGGCGCCCATGATGGTCTTGCCCTGGTTCATAAAGGGTACGGCATCCAGATTGATGCGTGTGCCTTGCGGCGATGCGCCCACGATGACGGCCTTGCCCCGAATGTCCAGACAGTCCACCTGGGCATTGAGCAGGGATTCTCTGGCTGTGGTGTCGAGGCTGTAGTTCACGCCCCTGCCGCCGGTGGCCTCACGCACGGCAGTAACCAGATCGTCAACCCTGGCGCTGTTGATGGTGTGCGTGGCGCCCAGCTCTTTCGCGAGGGCGAGCCTTTGCGCATTGAGGTCCACGGCCACTATGACTGCGGCGCCGCATACCTGGGCGGCCATAACCGCGCTGAGTCCGACAGACCCTGTGCCGAAGACCGCCACGCTATCTCCCGGACGGACGCGCATGACATTCATGACCGCCCCGGCCCCTGTCTGTATGCCGCAGCCGAGCGGGCCGAGGCAGTCCATATTTTCTGTGGTCTCAAGCTTTACAAGGTTGTCCGGGCGGGTAAGGGCGTATGTGGCGAAGGAGGACTGCCCGAAAAAATGGCTGTGGATTTCTTCATGCCCGTTGCGAAGCGCGGTGCTGCCGTCCAGCCTCCGGGAGGCGAAGTTGTAATCCCAATAATGATGGCACAGCCCGGACGCGGCGTCCAGACAGGTGGGGCAAACGCCACAGGAACTATAGGATATGATGACAGGGTCGCCGGGGGCGAAACCGCTTACGCTCCTGCCGATTTTTTCAACAAAACCTGCCCCTTCGTGTCCCAGCACCACAGGTTGCGGTACAGGATACACCTGGTCGCGCATGGCCATGTCTGTGTGGCATACGCCGCAACTGGTCACTCTGACGAGCACCTCATTGTCGCGTGGCTCCTCAATGTCCAGTTGCTCGAAGCTCAGGGGATGCTGGGGGGCGCGGCAGACGGCGGCAGTGATCTTCATAGCTGTGTCCTCGTGGTAAAAGGTGAAGACTGCGAAGCGACCATTTTGGCAAAAAGATGTTATTCCACTGTGCCGGTTCCCGCCGGGCTTCGGCGGGAACCAGGGGGACCTTACACAGGGTTTTCGGCGATATCGTCCAGGGCGTCGTAAAGGTCAGAGCCGAGAAAGTATTTTTTGGGTTTGAGGGATTTTCCCGCGGCCTTGGCTTCCAGGGCAGCCTTGACCTTTTCAGGCCGCGCCGGGAGCTCATGGATGCGCACCCCTGTCGCGTCATAGATGGCGTTTATGACCGCCATATGGCTGGATGACTGGAAAAGCTCGGAGCAGCCCGAAGAGCCGAAGGGGCCGTCGGCACGCGGCGTTTCAAGGAACATAAGCTCCATATTGTCGGGAATGTCCTTGATGTAGGGAATACCCGCCCCGGCAAGCGTCGCGTGGCGCTTGAAATCGGAATAGTCTTCGGAAAGGGCGTAACCGATGGTGTGGGACAAACCGCCATAGCCCTGTCCCTCCACAGCCAGCAGGTTGCCGATCTTGCCCACGTCGCCGGCGCAACGCATGCTGAGCACTGTGGTCTTGCCCGTTTCCACCTCCACCTCCACCTCGGCGAGGAAAACACCGTAGGTCAGGGCCTGTGTAGGATCGCCTACCCCCGTGTTGGGGTCGAGAGCACTGAGGCCTGTTCCGGTGACGTCAAATACGCCCACATATTTCACGGGAATGTTTTCCGCCAGCATCTCCGCATAGCTTCTGTAGCTGCCATCCGGCTTGCGCATGGCGGAAAGCAGCTGATTGGCCGCGTGGATAGTGGCATTGCCCACCATGTAGTGCAGGCGGCTGCCCGCGGCGATGCCAGAATCCGGGCAGACATGGCTGTCGTTCTGCACCAGCGTTATCTGGCCGGGGGCAAGCCCCAGAGGTTTCAAAGCCTCGTGCGTATGGGTGAGCGTGCCGATATCACCGCCCTGCCCCTGATCCTCCCATGTATTATAATGGGTAACAGTGCCGTCCGGATTCAGTTCCAGCGCCACTTCACAATGGTCGTGAGGGCCGAGGGTGCAGGAAAAACCGCCGCATACAAGACCAACTCCACGTTTTCTGGTTTCGCTGCTGCAGGCCCTGGCATCTTTAACGGCCTTGTCATAGTAGGGCTTGATCATATCCATGAGAGTCTGCATGGGATATTCCCTGAAAGGCACACTGTTTATGTTCAGATCGCCTTCTCGGGCTATATTTTTGTATCTGAACTCAAAGCGGTCCATCCCCATTTTTTCGGCCAGCATATCCACGAGCGCTTCGGAGCAGGTGTAGGCCTGCGGTGAACCGAAGCCCCGGTAGGCAGTGCCGTAATTATGGTTGCTGTGCGCTATGCGGCACAGGCCCGATACATTGGGGATAGCGTAAGGGAAACCCATAAAGCGGGCTACTTTTTCGATAATATGATCCGATACCTCGGTGTAGGGGCCGTGGTCTATGCCGGTATCGAATTCCAACGCGGTGAGCAGGCCGTTTTCATCACAGGCCATGCGCCCATTGGTGTACGAGGCGGTGCGCTTGCCGCTGAAATGCTGATGTTCTTCATAGGACATGGTGAGCGTGAGGGGGTTTTCCACAAGCATCAGGCAGACGCCCATTATGGCGTAACTGCCGGGGGACGCGGCCCAGCCGAAGCTGGCTCCCGTGGGGTTTTCAATGATGCGCACGCGCTCCACATCCATGCCGATGCCTCCGGCAATGCCCGCCCGGTGCCAGCCCACGGCCTGGGTCTTGCAATGGATGGTCAGGTTGCCTTCCGTATCCCAGTATCCCTGGAGGGTATCGCCCTCAATACTCAGATGGGGTTCGCGCTGACTGTGAAAGCTTCCTTCCACGGAGCAAAAGGACTCTTCAATGGCTTCTTCGGCCTTCTGCCCCTTGAGCACAGGCTGCATCAGGTAGGTGTTTGGGCCGGTGTGGATACGCAGCGCGTCGGGAGCAACGGCGTCCAGAAAGCTGAGATATTCCGGCAAGGGCTCAATTTCCACTTTGACGGCTTTCGCGGCTTCACGGGCCTTGTCTTCCGTCGCAGCTATGACCACAGCCACCACGTCGCCGTAGCGGAAGATTTTTTCGTCGGCGATAATCGGGCGTTCCGTACCTGGTTCCGTGCTACGCGGATGCACGACAGGCACCACAATGCGGTTGGTGCCCTTAACATCTTTGGCGGTTACAACCTTGACTACACCATCCATTTTTTCTGCCGCGGAAGTGTCGATGGAGATGATCCTGGCATGGGAGGCCACCTTGGGCTGCACGATGGCGAGGTGCAGGGTGTCGTCGGGCATCTTCAGCTTGATGTCGTCGCCGTAGTCGCACAGACCCGTAACCTTGGCCAGGGCCGCCGGGCGCGGATATCTAGTCCCGTAGATGGATGCGCCAGCCTCTTCACGATAGGTGATGTCCTCAATATCTGCCTCGCCGCGCATAACCCTGGCTGCGGCCATTACCGCGTCCACCAGAGGCTTGTAGCCGGTACAGCGGCAAAGGTTGCGATGCTTCTGAAACCAGTCGCGCACTTCTTCACGCGAAGGATCAGGGTTTTTATCCAGAAGCCCCTTGGCGGAAACAATGAAGCCGGGCGAACAAAAACCACACTGAACACCACCATAGGTTATCCAGGCCTGCTGGAGCGGGTGCAGACACGTGGGCGTGCCAATACCTTCAATGGTTTCGATCACGCTGAATTCTTTGATGTTTTTCATCTTTCGTATGCAGGAACGGACGACTTCGCCGTTCAAGATGACCGAGCACGCGCCGCACTGCCCAGCCTTGCAGCCGACCTTGGTTCCTGTGAGTCCGAGTCGGCGCAGCATGTCCGCCAAAGAATCCTTTTCCGGATCACAGACAACCATGCGCCGTGCGCCATTGATGGTCAAAAAGAGTCTTGTAAGCTTCATATGGCCTGTCCCTGTTATGGTTGGAGCAGATCGTCGGCTTATACGGCCCAGGTTGACGTGCACTCTGCCGCGTCGCGCCATCTCCGCGTGAGGAAGTCAGGCGGGCCTGAGCCCGCCCGACACGACCATCGAATGCAATAACATTGCCAGTTTGCATGCCTTGGAGATATCTATGCGTAACATGCGGTTTTATAAGAAGTAATCTGTTTTATGATTGTTTTAATAAAAAATATTTTTGCCTTATTGACTGTTTATGATATGCCAAATTATGTTGTTTTACATGGAAAGGCGTATCAGTGTTGCAAAATGCAACATTGAAAGATTGTAAATTATTACAATTTTTTTTAACGATGCATCATGCAACATCCGTTTTGTCATCAATATTGCTTTGTGCAACATGAATGCTGAGGCTATTGCTGTTTTCAGGCCCGGACGGCGTGAAATAATCTCAAGGGCAGCTTTACCACCGGTGCAGTTATGACAAGTCAAACAGAGAAAAAGTTGGGGCCGCGTGCTTCATTGGCGCGCATTCGAGAAGCTTGGAAAGCACTTGCCCTTGACCGGGAAGTGCAGACAGCCTTTTTACGTCCGGAAATAGCGGCCTCGTGGCAGCGTTGCCTTAACCTTGCGGTAAACCCCTATGAGTCTTCGTCTTCTTTTGTGCAAAAAACAGAAGGCGTCATGGCAAAAAATAAGCTTTTGCTGTCTGCCGCCGCCAGCCATCTGCGGCAACTGCATGATCTGCTCTTTGGCAAGGAGTATCTGGTCATGCTGTACAGCAATGACGGCTATATTCTCGACCTTCTGGGCGCGAGCGGACCAAAGAGGCTCGCTGAGCAGCTTAGTGTCTTTCCAGGGGCAAGGCATTCTGAGGTGGGTATCGGCACATTCGCGCCTGGTATCTGCCTGGCCGAAAAACGTCCTGTCCAGGTGCGCATGTGTGAACACTACCGGGAAGTGTACCACGACTGGAGTTGTACCGCCGCCCCCATATTCAGCCCGCAAGGGGACCTGCAGGGCGTGCTCGATATCACGACCGTGGGAGGCAGGCATCCATCCCAGCTTTTGAATCTGGTCCGACTGACTGCCGGGGCCATCGAAGCAGAGCTGGGCTATCGCGCGCAAAGCAGCGCCAACCGGAAACTACGCACCCAGTTTTTTACCTTGATGCAAAGCAGCGCTGAAGCCCTCATTGTGGTGGACAATGATGATGTGCTGACGCATGTCAGCCCTCGAGGCCTGAAACTGCTGGGTGTCAAGGATGACAAAGTGATCGGGCGTGACATTCACACCCTTGTTTCCAATTATGCTTCCGTACGTCAGGGGGTGAAAGTCGGTCGCGAACTGGCAGAATTGCACTTTTTTTCAGCTTCTTCCAATCCCCTTGTGGTTGAAGCATGCTTGCGCAGCGCCGGAGACGCCAAGGGCGCATGCGGAGGAATAGTCGGTGTGCTGCGAAGGAAGGCGGATGAGCCGGATCAGGGCGGAAAAGTCCGTTATGGTTTTCAGGATATCATCTGGCAAAGTAAAATCATGCGTGGCGTTATTGATGATGCCAGAAAGATTGCCGCCACGGAACATACAGTTCTGATCCAGGGCGAAAGCGGCACCGGAAAAGAAATGCTGGCCCAGGCCATGCACCAGGCCAGTGGGCGGCGGTCTGGCCCGTTCGTTGCTGTAAATTGCGCGGCCC
The DNA here is from genome assembly GCF_036763055.1 of Desulfovibrio sp. 1214_IL3152. Taxonomy (NCBI): domain Bacteria; kingdom Pseudomonadati; phylum Thermodesulfobacteriota; class Desulfovibrionia; order Desulfovibrionales; family Desulfovibrionaceae; genus Desulfovibrio; species Desulfovibrio sp. 1214_IL3152. The sequence continues at coordinate 11,587 of NZ_JBAIYW010000145.1, forward strand.
TTTCGTCCGAATTGCTGCAAAGCGAGCTGTTCGGTTACGAAGGAGGGGCCTTTACCGGCGCGGACAAAGCCGGGAAAAAAGGCAAGTTCGAGCAGGCTCAGGGCGGCACCATATTCCTTGATGAAATTGGAGACATGCCCTTTGCAGCCCAGGTTAACCTTTTGCGCGTGTTACAGGAAAAAAGCGTCACCAGAGTGGGGGGCGAGCGCGTAAGGCCGCTTGACATACGCGTCATGGCCGCGACCAACGTGCCTTTGCTGCAGGCTGTGGAAAGCGGCCGCTTTAGAAATGATCTTTATTACCGTCTTTCCGTCATCAGTCTACGGGTTCCGCCTTTGCGCAAGCGTAAGGATGACCTTGTTCCACTGCTGGAATTTATGGTAGATAACTATGCAAACGAACACGGCCTGCCTGGCGGCATAGCTTTTGGCCCCGAGGTCATGGCAGCGCTGTACGCGCATGACTGGCCAGGCAACGTGCGTGAACTTGAAAATGTGATTATCAGTACCCTGACAAAAATGCGTGGCAGCGCTCCGACCCTCGCTGATCTGCCGCAAAGCCTGCAGGGCGGGGCAGAAACAGCTTCCGGCAGCGCGTGCTGTCTGCAGTCTCTTCCGCTGGATTTGCGCTCGCTTGAGCTTGAGACCATTGGGGCCGCGCTGGAAAAATGCGGCGGACACATGGGAAAAGCCGCGGCATTGTTGGGAATAAATAGAGTCACCCTGTACCGCAAACTGAAAAAAAGAAAGACGTGCCAATGAAAGAAATTCAGGCAATCTTGCGGCACAAGAGGCTTGCAATGACTGAAAACTCTATAGCCAGGATGTTGCCCCGTGAGAACGTTGAGATAGGCTGGAAAAAACGGACGCCATAGTCCATATCCATTGAGGAGGTTCTATGACGAAAGCACCACGGGGACGTTATTCACAGGAATTGAGGCAGCAAGCCGTCACCATGGCGGTTGATGATGGTTTTGGCGTAACGGAAACAGCGCGAAGGTTATCTATTCCGATGAAAACCTTGGCGAATTGGGTTACGCATTACCGACAGGACAAGCACGAGTTCGCCTTGAAGCCGGGCG
>NZ_JBAIYW010000561.1:0-12454 GCF_036763055.1 Desulfovibrio sp. 1214_IL3152
GGCCCGGCCCCCTGCCCGGAATAGGCCGCAGCGGCGGCGTGCCTGCAGCAAGTCTGACGGCAACCACGCTCCGGACTAAAACAGATTAACGTTGAGAATGCACATTCTCAATATTTAAGACACGCTCACTTCGGCGCTTAACAGTGCAAATAAATTGCGTTTACTTACGCAGCCGCCAGAGCAGTTTCACAATGAAAATGCCCTGACGGCATGGCTTGCCGGGCGGCAGACAGCACCGGCCAAGGGTACGGTTATATGTCACCGGGCAGATAAGGCCCTGATTATGGTATAAATAACGGCGGGCCTGCTCCAACATACGTTTGGACTACGCAATTGGGCCGAACCCTGAACGCCGGGCAAGCAGAACGCGATATTGTGCAAAAAAGTACGCAAGTATTGCAGTCCGGCGGTAAAGGGGCTTGACGCCCTTTGCGCTTCCCCTTTATATGAAACAGCCTTATCCGTAAGGCGCGAGGGCGGAATGAAAGCACAGGAATTGTTCAGGAAGCACAAAAGTGAAATTGTTCGCCTGTGGGCCGAGGGGGTGTTTGACACCTACCCGTTTGAAACGACAGGTTTTTTGCGCACGCGCAACGATCCTTTTGCCAACCCTGTCGCCCATATGACCAAAGAGGCGGCCGGGGCGCTGTATGACGCCATGGCCGGTGAGCATGTTGATCCTGGGCAGACAAAAAAGGCCCTTGAAAGGTTTATCAGGCTGCGCGCTGTGCAGAAGTATGCCCCCAGCCAGGGATTGGGCGTGTTTTTTCTCATGAAGCCCATTCTGCGCACGCATCTTTTGCCCGAGTTCATAGCGCTTGGCGACACAGCCTCCTACATGGAAGCCGAATCGCGCCTGGACAGTCTCACCCTGCTGGCCTTTGACATGTATACTGAGGCCCGCGAGGTCGTGGCAGACCTGCGCATAACAGAAATTCGCAACCAGTACGCCCAACTGGCGCGCTGGGCGCAAAAGCTGGAAGGCGGCCCTTCGCATCCGGCGGATTAACGCTGAACCCCGCATTCTCCTGCCTGCGTCATGCCTGGCGGGTCTTTGGAGTGTGCGGCCCAGGCATTTCTCAATATCCCGTGGTGGGCTTTTGAGGCAACTTTAGTGGAAGTGAGGTAGGGAATGTTCAATTCATTACTGCTGGTGCTGCTCATAGGAGCCATCGCCTGGGCGGGAGCGGCCGTAGGGCTTGCGCCTCTGTTCGGCGTTGTGCTGCCTTATGTCGCAGTCGTCGTTTTTATCGTCGGTGTTATCTGGCGCATGGTGTACTGGGCCAAATCGCCAGTACCCTTCTCCATCCCCACCACCGGCGGCCAGGAAGTTTCGCTTGATTTCATCAAGCCCAACCGGCTCGACAGCCCCAGCAACACCTGGGACGTGGTTCGGCGCATGTTTCTGGAAGTGTTTTTCTTCCGTTCGCTGTTCCGCAACACTGTTGCCGATGTGCGCGAAAATGACCCCATCAGCAACGGGCCGCGCACCATCTATTTTTCCTCCAAGTGGCTCTGGGTGTTTGCCCTGCTGTTCCACTACTGTTTCCTGCTGGTTTTCATCCGCCACTTCCGCTTCTTCATGGAGCCCATCCCGTCCTGTATTTCCTTTCTGGAAACCATCGACGGCATCATGCAGGTCGGTTCGCCCCGCTTTTTCATGACCGGCGGACTGGTGCTCGTGGGCGTGCTCTTTCTGCTTGGTCGCCGTATTTTCGACCAGCGCCTGCGCTATATCTCGCTGTTCAACGACTATTTCCCGCTGTGGCTTATTATCAGCATCATCAGCTCCGGCCTGTGCCTGCGCTATTTCGACAAGACCGAAATCGCCCAGGTCAAGATTTTCGTCATGGGCCTTACGCATTTTGCGCCCGTGTCCACCGCCGGCATCAACGCGCTGTTCTTCACCCACCTTACTCTGGTGTGCGTACTGCTGATCTACTTCCCCTTCTCCAAGCTCATGCATATGCCGGGCGTGTTCTTCAGCCCCACGCGCAACCTGGCTAACAATTCCCGCCGGGTACGCCATATCAACCCCTGGAATCCGCCCAAGCAGTACTTCACCTACGCCGAGTACGAGGATACCTACCGCGAAGCCATGGCCGAAGCCGGGCTGCCGCTGGAAAAGCAACCCGAAAAGGCCGCCGAGTAAGGAGTCTTCATCATGGCAAAATTACCTACACCGCAAATGCTTGTCGCCAGCCGTCCGGATTTTCCGGCCGAAGACTGGCTTGACGTCAAGCCGGAATTCACGCCGGGCAGCTTCTGCTATCCGGCCAAAAAAGATACCATGGAACTGCTGCACATGCCCAATCCCCACGAGTGGGACCCGGCTGCAGAAGACTGGAATCTGCCCGAAAACTGGGAAGAAATCCTGTGCGACGCCTTTGCCGACAGGCTTGAGAAGCACCGCTCGCTCAAGCTCTTTATGGACATCTGCGTGCGCTGCGGCGCCTGTGCGGACAAGTGCCACTTCTTCCTCGGCACCAACGACCCCAAGAACATGCCCGTGCTGCGCGCCGAGCTTCTGCGCTCGCTCTACCGCCGCGACTACACCATGCTGGGCAAGCTTCTCGGCAAAAAGGTCGGCGCTCGCGGCTGGGACATTTCCGTAGTCAAGGAACTGTTCTACTACGCCTACCAGTGCACCGAATGCCGCCGCTGCTCCCTCTTCTGCCCTTACGGCATCGACACCGCTGAAATCACCGCCATTGTGCGTGAACTGATGCATGAAGTGGGCCTTGGCACACACTGGATCATGGACCCGGTGAAAAACTGCAGCTTCACGGGCAACCACCTGGGCATCCAGCCCCACTCCTTTGTGGAAATTGTGGAAATGCTGGCCGATGACTGCGAAACCATCACCGGTATCCGCCCCAAAACGCCCTTCAACGAAAAGGGCCACGAAATCCTGTTCATCACGCCCTCTGGTGACGTGTTTGCCGACCCCGGCATCTACACCTTCATGGGCTACCTCATGCTCTTCCACGAGCTTGACCTTGACTACACCTTCTCCACCTATGCTTCTGAAGGCGGCAACTTCGGTTCCTTCACCTCCTTCAACATGGCGAAGAAGCTCAACGCCAAAATGTACGCCGAAGCCGAACGCCTGGGTTCCAAATGGATTCTGGGTGGCGAATGCGGCCACATGTGGCGCGTGATCAACCAGTACATGGATACCTACAACGGCCCGTCGCCGGCCAATATGGAAGTTCCCGTGTCGCCCATCACGGGTACGGTGTTCAAAAACGCCGCCTCCACCAAGATGGTGCACATCGCGGAATTTACGGCCGACCTGATTCACCACAACAAGCTGAATCTGGATCCCAGCCGTAACGACCATATCGTCACCACCTTCCATGACAGTTGCAACCCCGCACGCGCCATGGGCCTGCTGGATGAGCCGCGCTACGTGCTGAATGCCGTGTGCAACCACTTCCACGAAATGCCCGAAAACACCATCCGCGAGCAGACCTTCTGCTGCGGCGCCGGTTCGGGCCTGAACACCGAAGAAATCATGGAACTGCGCATGCGCGCCGGTATGCCCCGCGGCAATGCCCTGCGTTTTGTGCAAGAAAAATACGGCGTCAACCACATGGCCTGCGTGTGCGCCATCGACCGCGCCACCTTGCCCCCGCTTGCCAACTACTGGGCGCCCGGCGTCAATGTGAGCGGGCTGCACGAACTGGTGGGCAACGCCCTTGTCATGAAGGGCGAATGCAAGCGTACCATGGACCTGCGCCAGGAAGATCTGCCCAACGTGGCGGATGATGAGGATGCGCCCGAAGCGCAGGGGGAGGGCCAATAAATGTATAACGCCAAAGCAGTTATCGTCGGAATCGTCATCTTTGTGGCCCTGTTCACCTCCCCTTTCTGGTTGAGCATGATGGGGCAGGACTATAAGAGCACAGGCATTGAGCTGCCCAAGGGCGAAAAGGAATGCATCGAGGACGTGCAGTTCATGCGCGACCAGCACATGCGCCTGCTCAATGAATGGCGCGATGAGGCCCTGCGCAAGGAAAACCGCGTTTATGTGGCGACCAGCGGCAAAAAATGGAACATCAGCCTGCAGAATACCTGCTTGAAGTGCCACAGCAACTACAAGGAATTCTGTGAAAAGTGCCATACAGCCAACGGCGTTGATCCGTATTGCTGGACTTGCCACATCATTCCCCAGGGGAGCAAGTAATGAACAAGAGCAGAAGAAGCTTTCTGAAAGTGGCGGGCTTTTCGGCCTTTGCCCTTACCAGCGGCATGGCTGCCCTGTCTGGCGTGGCCCAGGCGCAGATTGCCCCCGGCAAGTATGAACGCGCGGCCAACGCCCTGCACGCCAAGCGCTGGGGCATGGTTATCGACACGCGCCAGTTCAAGGGTCCCGAAGACTACAAGCCCCTGATCCAGGCGTGCCACAGCTTCCACAACGTGCCGCACATTCCTGACAATCAGGACATCAAGTGGCTCTGGCTGGACAGCTACGCCCATGTCTTCCCTGACGACATGAATGCGCACCTGAACACGCACACCCGCGAGTCCATGTATCCGCTTTTGTGCAACCACTGCACCAATCCGCCTTGTGTGCGCGTGTGTCCCACTCAGGCCACCTACAAAATGGACGACGGCATTGTGGCTATGGACTACCACCGCTGCATCGGCTGCCGGTTCTGCATGGCCGGCTGTCCCTACGGCGCGCGCTCGTTCAACTTCAAAGACCCGCGCAAGTTCCTGGCGAACCCCGTGCCCAATCCCGAATATCCCACGCGCATGATCGGCGTGGTGGAAAAATGCACGTTCTGCGCTGAGCGTCTGGCCGTGGGCCAGATGCCCGCCTGCGTGGAAGCAGCCAATGGCAAGATTCTTTTCGGCGACCTGGAAGACCCCAATTCAACGGTGCGTCAGGCTTTGGCGACCAACTACAGTATTCGCCGCAAGCCCAGCCTGGGCACACAGCCCGGCGTTTACTACCTCATCTAGGGAGAACAGGCCATGCTTGAAAAATTGCTCGACGGTCCCAAGACCTTCTACATGTGGCTGCTCTTTCTGCTCGTCGTCATCGCGGGTTGCGGCCTTGTGTATCTGGATCAGTTGTACAACGGTCTCTCCGTCACCGGCCTGAGCCGCGACGTTTCGTGGGGACTGTATATTTCGCAATTCACCTATTTCGTGGGCGTGGCTGCCTCGGCTGTTATGCTGGTGCTGCCCACCTACTTCCATCATTACAAAAAATTCAAGCGCATGATCATTTTCGGCGAATTCATGGCCGTGGCGGCCGTGGTCATGTGCGCGCTGTTCATCGTGGTGGACCTGGGCCAGCCCCAGCGCATGCTTAACGTCATGCTCCACCCCTCGCCCAATTCCGTCATGTTCTACGACATGATGGTGCTCATCGGCTACCTTGGCCTCAACATCATCATTGGCTGGGTCACCCTTGAGGCCGAAAGGCACGAGATTGACCCGCCCAAATGGATCAAGCCCCTTATTTACCTTTCCATCCTGTGGGCTTTCTCCATCCATACGGTTACGGCCTTCCTGTACGCAGGCATCCCCGGCCGCCATTACTGGCTCACCGCCATCATGGCTGCCCGCTTCCTGTCCTCGGCGTTCTGTTCCGGTCCCGCCATCCTGCTTCTGCTCATGATGGTGCTGCGCCGCCTGACCAGCTTCGACCCCGGCAAGGAAGCCGTGAAAACCCTGACCACCATCATCGTTTATGCCATGTGCATCAACGTGTTCTTCTACCTGCTGGAAATCTTCACCGCCTTCTACAGCGGCATTCCCGGGCATGAAGAACCCATCCACTTTCTCTTCTTCGGTCATGAAGGACATCTGACCTGGGTGAGCTACTGGATGTGGGGCGCCGTAATCATGGCCTTTGCTTCTCTGGCCCTGCTTATTCCGCCCAAAATGCGCGAAAATGCCAACGTGCTGCCCATCGCGCTCATCATGCTGGTGCTGGCCTCGTGGATCGACAAGGGCCTCGGCCTGCTGGTCGCGGGCTTCACTCCCAACATGTTTGAGGCTTTCACGCCGTATATGCCTTCGGCCAAGGAAATTGCCGTTGCTCTTGGCGTGTACGCCATCGGCGCCCTGGTGCTCTCCCTGCTGTGGAAGATCGCCCTTGGCGTCAAGATGGAAGTGAACCACATGCACGACTAGACCACGCCGCAGTGCGGATGGTAAAAATCCGCGCTGCCGCAGATAAACATTTTCAATGTCTGTCTGCGCAAGGCCCGGCAACGGCCGGTCAGTCTCATAAAAACAAGCCCCTGCGCGGATATGCCCGCGCGGGGGCTTTCATATACGCGCACATTGTGATAAAATGAACTTATTGGCTTACAATGTTGAAAATATGCCATGAAAAGATCTGCCCGCATGATGCAGCAAGCACACCAACAGTGCGCGCAAACACAGCAGACGGTTTTTGTGTCGCATGACGGCAAGTCCCCACAAAAATGCATGCCGGCTCCTCACGGCCTGAAGTCCAGGTCATCGGCTGTACAACAAGGCGACATGCTTGACTTTCACAGGTCTCAAAAGGCATAGTGCAGGTCAATGCCGCCATTTTTTTGCAAGGAGATCAAGATGAAGCAAGCGCTCAAAGACGCCATAACCATTTGCAAAACTTTTTTGCGCAACGGTTATGACGCTCACGTCATCAACGCCCCCTTGCAGGAACATCTGCTCGAAAGGGCCGAGCAGCCGGCTGTAGACATTGCCTGCGAACCCGATATGGACACGCTGTTCAAGCTTTTCCCCAAGGCTCAGGCCGCGCCTGAAAAACGCGCTCTGGCTGTTATGGAAGAGAACGGCGTCATATACCGTTTTTATCCCCTCGAAGTGGCCGCAGCCGGGCATCCCGAGCTTTCGCTCATCAAGATTACCCCCACCATGATTGACCTCATGAGCCACGACGAGCGCCACAAGCTGCGCCTCACTGGCTTCAGCACCCCCGAATACACCGGCGATGTGTATGACGGCTTTGAGGACATCAAGAGCGGAGCCATCTGCCTTACCGGCCTGCCCGACGAAACCCTGCGGCACGATTACCTGCTGGCCGTGCGCGCGCTGCGCTTTGCCGCCAACTTCGACCTGCCCATCGAGCCGAACACCTGGCTGGCAATTGTGCGCGCCTCCACCCGTGTGCTGGACTACGTTCCCGCCACGGACATTATGGACGAATGGCGCAAGGTTTCCGCTGAAAACATGCACCGCTTCGTGCGGCTTCTCTTTGACGCCCATATTCTTCAGAGCCTTATCCCCGAAGTGGCGGCTCTTTCCTGCCTGACCCAGATGCGCAACAAGGAAGGCGACACTGAAAATGTTTTCGAGCACACCCTTGAGTGCATGAAACGTTACCCCGAAGAAGATTTCCATTACGACTGGCTCGGAACAATGGCCATGCTTTTCCACGACGTGGGCAAGCTGTATACGGGTGAATACTTTGACGGCCAGTGGACCTACTACCAGCATCACCGCGTGGGGGCCAAGGTTACGCGCAAGATTCTGCGCCGACTGCACTTTGCCCAGGAAGACATTGACCTGCTCTGCCATCTGGTGCGCAATCACATGCGCTTCCACTTCATGATGACCGACCGCGGCATTCGCCGTTTCAAGGCGCTGGACGATTACCCCCGTCTTATTGCCATGGCCCGGGCCGACCTCAAGGCGCGTGACGGCATCCCCACATCGTTCAACCACAATATGAAGTATCTTGACCGCGCTGAAACGCCGGAACAGATGCTGGAACCCCTGCTCAACGGCAATGAAATCATGAACGAAACCAAGCTTTCGCCCGGCCCGCAGGTGGGGATCATCCGTGACGCCCTGCTCAAGGCCCAGGTTGCCGGGGAAGTGACGGACCTGGAATCGGCCGTGAGTTTTGTGCGCGCGTATGCGCGAAAATCTGTAGGATAATGGCTGAAAGCCCTTGCAGCTGAAATAGCTGTTTATTGAGGCCGTCTCTGAAATGGGACGGCCTTATTTTTTTTGATGGGGCGGTCTTATTATTTTGGGGGTGATTGCACGCGAGGGGGGGGGCACTGCTGTTGCCTCCCAATTTCGCCTCCCATTAGGTTGCACGAAATGTGCCCTGCGCGCACGACTTCCTTCATCGAGTGCACGTTCATTTGCCAGCTGGTGCAATCCCTTGATGATATCCTGCGCGCTGTACGACGTTCTATCACAATGCCCTCCTTCTTGAAGGAAGATGATAGCGACTGCGGCGCATCTGTTTTTCATGGGCCAGCTTGGCAAAGTCGTCCTGCAATCATTTGCCAGCAAGGATTTGAGACAAGTCCTTGGAGATCATTTCAGGTGTGAAATGCTCCAATGTTTCTCGGTGGTCTCAGAGTATTTTAGAGCCTTCAGGGCAGTGCAAGGGCAGCAGGCAGTCACGCCTTGCGGCGCTTGAACCATTTGCACACAACACGATGTCAATTTGATTTTATTCTATCTTTTACCGTTTGTTGCACATGTTGATAATCACAGCAAAGTGATTGAAATAATTCTTTTTGTTGTATGGACAGTGCTTCATCGCTAAGTTTTGAAAGATGCTGATGGCGATGCATAATAAAACTAGATACTTGCTGCAAACCACTTGAAGGCGTGGGGGTAAATTTTTTCGCCAGCAGCAGAAAAGATACACTAAAATACTGCTCTGCCAGCGCAAGATGATTATCGTCAGTGTTAGCGTTTTCTGCAAACGTTGCGGCCTTCAGTATGGCTTTAGCCGCTTCTTCCATCAATTTCAGGGCAAATGGAGGCGTACTTGTAGACAGGGCGCAGGCACTACGGATGGTACCCGCGCCATGCGCCAGCCAGCCGAAAAATTTCCCCGCCCGGGGGAAGCCCGGATTTTCATTCAACAGCGCGCTGATTTTGAAGCGCAGCGCACTGCTGTGGGCCAGTTGTTGTGCCTGCTGACTTATCATGCTTGAGCCGTGCAGGCGGTAAATAACCAGTCCGTCGAGGTTGGTTCCCATACGTTTACCCAACGCGGCGCAACGCAACCAGTAATCATGATCCTCACAAGCTCTCAAGTCTGTATTAAAGAATCCCGTTGTCTGTACGGCTTTTGCCCGCAACATAAAAGTGTGAACGGGCGAGATAACGCTGTGGCATAGATGCATGTCAAGATGACCAGATCTTAACGGCCACAAATAACATGAATGCTTTTCTGGATTATCCTTGTCTTGCGTTATCTGAAGACTCAGGCAGACGCTGATATCCAGTTCTGGATGGTCCATAAAGTTGTTCAGCTGACTTGCCAACATGCCGGGTGTCAGCAGGTCGTCCGCATCCAGAAATACCATATACTCGCCACCCGCTGCCCGGATGCCAGCATTGCGCGCCGCTGAAAGCCCCTGATTTTTTTGATGGATATAGCGAATATTCGCCCCCATGCCTCGGGCAACGGTGGCAGTGTTGTCCTGGGATCCATCGTCCACAACAATAATTTCCACTGACAGTCCGCTTTCTTGCTGTCTCAAAACGCTATTAACGGCATCTGGCAAAAAATGAGCATAGTTGTAGCAGGGGATGATGATCGAGATGAGAGGCATTGAAGGAGTCATTATCTTTCCTTACACGGGCGGCCCTGAAACTGAATGAAACAATGATGCTCTTATAAAGCAAAAGGCAGCCGTATCGTTTCAAAAAACTGATCAAAAGCACTAATAAATAGTATAAAGCCGTAGCGTCTATCGTCAATCCTTTTAAAATTTTCATATTAAAACCATTCCGCTGCTAGCACCAGGCACGCGCAATAGCGAAGGCAAGGGCAGGAAAACTGTTCAAAATCGTTTCATCGTTCATCACAGTGTAATATTATGATTTTATTATACTATTTTCCAGAGATTCGTCTGTTGCCGGATGTGCCGCGCATGACAGGTGTCATCGATGGGGTGCGGCAATGGCCCGCCGTTACAGTGAGCCACGTCGGCCACAATGATCCACAGCCATTGTTTCCTGGTTCACAACGCTTTTGTCCGAAAGCGATGGCCGTCATGAAAGTCCTTCTGCACCGGGTGCACGACCATGCCCTGCCCGACAGCAGCGCGTGCATTCTGGTCCCCATCTGGCCGAGGGGCATCACAAAGGCCGCCATCAACTGGGTCGCATGGCTGAATGGTATTGCCCCCTCCAATGACTTGCGCAAATGGTTTGACCACGACATAGAAAAATGGACAGAGTTTCAAAAACGCTATGCGGCCGAACTTGTCGCCTGCGGCCCCCTCGCCCTTCTGCCCGAACTTCCCACGGCACACGATATGATGGTCTTTCTGTACGCCGCAAAAAACCTTGTGAATGGACGCGACAAAGAGGGATTTTTCGTGAAGCCATTTTAAATCGCGTTGAATTCGCCTGGCCCCCAAATTGCGGCTCGTCGCGCAACTCCAGAATGAACTTTTCATGGTCAAGCCCGATCCTGGCGGATGGAGAACGATGTGGTCGTCGGCTTTGGCTTTTCACGGCATCAATGCCCTGAGCCTGATACCGTTTCCACCATTTACGCAGAGCCAGACGGGAGATTCCACAACGCCGACTAACAAGACCTCCGCCCCCTGATTCCTCGTAAAGCTTTATCCACTGACGGCGTTGCCGGACTTCTTTTTCCATTAAAGAAAAAATATCGGCAAATTGGATGATGGTTATGAATCACATACGTTACCGCCACCATCCATTCGCCGCGGGCTTTCCATCAACAAATCCCCTTGTACTCTTCCCCTCCACCCGGTAAACAAAAGGCGGGCCTTACGCACAGGGCGCGGCCGCAACCGTAACACAGGATGCACAGTCCGGCAGGACCATGACAAATCTTCTCAATCTCACACTTCCCGAACTGGAAGCATGGATGCAGTCAGAACTGGGCGAGCCGAAGTTCCGCGCCATGCAGTTATGGCAATGGATATGGCAGCGCCTGGCGCGTGATTTCGACACCATGACCAACATATCCCGCCCCTGCCGCGAGCTTCTGGCCGCCAAGGCCTGTATTGTCTGGCCGGAAGTTGCCGCCGTGGAAGAAAGCCGGGACGGAACCACCAAATTTCTGCTGCGCCTTGAAGACGGCGCGCAGATAGAAACCGTGCTTATCCCGTCTGATTCGCGTGAAGGCGTACGCCGCTGGACACAATGCCTGTCCTGCCAGGTGGGCTGCGCCATGGGCTGTACCTTCTGCGCCACAGGGCAAATGGGCTTTGAGCGCAACATGACCATGGGTGAAATCCTCGGCCAGATTCTGGTGGCCCGGGAATATCTGGGAGACACCCGCCTGCACTGGCCCATACTGCGCAACCTTGTTTTCATGGGCATGGGCGAACCCTTGCTGAACCTGAAAGAAGTCATGCGCTCGCTCGAAAGCCTTAATAACGACAAGGGGCTGGGATTTTCTCCCCGCCGCATCACGGTTTCCACCTGCGGCATTGAAAAGGGGCTGAGAGAACTGGGCGAATCCGGTCTGGCCTTTCTGGCCGTATCGCTGCACGCCCCCAATCAGGCCGTGCGCGAACGCATCATGCCCAAGGCTGCCCGCTGGCAACTGAACGACCTTATGGCTTCGCTCAGATCCTATCCGCTCAAAACGCGCGAACACATCACGTTTGAGTACCTCATGCTCGGCGGCGTCAACGACAGCCTGGAACACGCCAAAGAGCTGGCCCCCCTGGTCAGTTCGGTCAAGGGCAAGCTGAACATCATCGTGTACAACGCTGCGGAAGGTTCCCCGTATAAAGCCCCCAGCGAAGAGCGCGTGCTGGCGTTTGAAAAATACCTCTGGAGCAGAGACATCACCGCCATTATCCGCAAAAGTAAAGGGCAGGACATCAAGGCGGCTTGCGGCCAGCTCAAGGCCGCCAGACAGACGGATACGTCCGAAACGACCCAAACGACCGACACAAGCAGCACAAGCGCCGATTCTTAGAGCAGATTAACATTGAGTCGGTGTTCTGCCCCAAAATACGTCTTCTGCTCCACCCTCTGCCCCCGGCCGCTCCTTCGACCTGCCTGCCAGAAAAACTCCTGGAACAGGCTGAAGCCATAATAAAAGTTTTGGGGGGTGGGGGCGTGGGGGAGGAGACCCTTTTACAAAAGGGTCCCTCCCCCACAAACTCTTTCAAATATAAAGGCCCGGCCTTTTACAGACCCGGCCGCTTTAATTTGCCATTACTGCCGGTTGATTGATCCGCATCAGCTCTTAAAAGCCTGCTTGCCAAGCTCCAGTGCCTTCAGGTTCACTTCCTGAAGCTTCGAGGGCAGGAATTTTTTAATGGCCGCCTCCAGCGCATCCACGCCAAAGGGCAACACACCGGAGGCACACACCGCGCTCAGGAGCACCGTATTGCCGCTCTGCACCGAACCTGCCTGCCTGCCCAGTTCGCGGCAGGGAATGAAAAGACACTGTCCCGCCGCCGCGCGCACGCTGGATTCAATATGCGCCATGTCGGGATATACGGCCTTGCCC
>NZ_JBAIYW010000214.1:0-11884 GCF_036763055.1 Desulfovibrio sp. 1214_IL3152
TTTGTTGACTCGCAGTTGCCAGACCGCGAGATTTTTTAACAAATCAAAAGGAGTTTTACTCACTTGGGCAAAGCTATAAGCTTTTTAGAACCCCCCGCCTAGCGGGGGGTTTTCTAGTTACAAAAAACGCTGGGAAGAGTCTTCCCAGCGTTACATGTTTGCGAAGGCCCGGCAAGCAGGGGCCAGCCATAAAAACCGCTGCCTGTCATGGCTTTTCGCCATTCCACCCTGCTTCGCGTTTTCGCTTCAGCCCTGTTTTTGCAAAAGGGCCTGTAAGGATTGCACGTCAGGACACAGCCAGTCGGCCTCAGCCGCTTTCAGCTCCGCCTCAGAGCCATATCCGTATAAAACCGCAGCGCACGGCATGCCCACCTCATGCGCGCCGGCCACATCGTACTTGCGATCCCCGACCATCAGGCAGGATGCAGAAGGAATAACGCCCAGCCGGTCACAGGCATAGCGCAGCACTGCGGTTTTGTTGTTACGAGGGCCGTTAAATTCCGCTCCGGCCACACAAGAAAAGCAGCGCGCGATGTCGAAATGCTCCACAATACGCAGGGCAAAAGGCTCGGGCTTGGAAGTGGCGAGCGCCAGAATGCGCCCCTCTTCCGCCAGCGTGTGCAAAAGATCGTATACGCCGTCATAAAGACGGTTTTCAAAAATGCCCTGGTCTGTGTAATATTCTCTGTATTTACGGATAACACCTTCCACTTTTTCCGGATCGTTGGGAAAAAGTTTGGAAAAAGAATCGCGCAAGGGAGGCCCGATAAAAGGAATCAGGCTTTCCCGAGTCATGGAAACGCCAAAATATTTCAGGGCGTATTGCACAGAGTTGATTATGCCGACTTCAGAATCCGTAATGGTTCCATCCAGATCAAAAAAAACAGGATTAAAATTCAAGAAAGCCTCCTTGGGCGGACAACCGGGCTGCCCTTCTGTCGCAAAGGCCGCCCCGTATTCGGGGCGGCCTTGCACATATGAATCAAGACGCGCGCATTCCGTTAAGGAATGTCGGTAAGCATCGGTATTTCCTTGGAAGACGTGATGGACACAGAGTGTTTTATCTCGGCCTTTCCATCGCCGGGTACTTCTATGTTCCACAACAGCATGTGCTCATCAGGCACCTGCTGCGATGCCGGTGAATCGTTATACGAGACAGACACGCCCTGATCCACGATCATCGGCATGGGGCGCTCCACGCGCACGGTAATGGCATCCTTGTGCAGGTTGGTGAGCACATATGTCCATGCCCAGGTCCAGGTGCGGCTTTTTTCGATAAAACCGCTTTCACCACGCCGCTTGCTGTTCACAATCACATTCACGTGTACACGGGGATCAGGCCCGAAATACAGGGTTGCTTCTCCGCCGCGCGGCGTGAAAAATCCCTGTCCGACGCCCTGGCCGTCCACGCTGAATTCAGCCGAGCCGTCCGGCCAGGACTGTTCCGGCGGCAAGCTGTATTTGCCCATAAGCCACACACGGCTGTCGCCCACCCTGGGGCGAACCAACCACTGCAAAGGCGTTTTCCACGTGTCTTCCACAATGAGCAGCCGCGAACGCCCTTCAGGCAGGCCGCGCACTGCCAGGTTCCAGCGGGCAAAAACAGCGCTGCCGTCGTGTTCCACCAGAGGTTTCGCAAGCGCAACATCCGCCTGGGCCGACATCACCGTAGCTTCCCGGGTCATAGCGCGCAGCGGGGCCGCAGGCTGAGGAATCGGGGCTTGAGAGTCGACGACCCATTTGCGCAGGTTCGCCGGTTCACGCGGGCCTTCGCCGCGTGAAATAAGGGTGAGTTGCGTGTTGCTCCAATCAATGCCGGAAAGCTGCCATATTTCAGCCATAAGCCGCACAGAAGTTTCATTGCTCTTGCTGTTTCCGGTTTTGGCATCAAAGCTGTAAACAGGGCGCCAGCCGCAGTTGTTCAGTTGATAGCTGTAGGCCACTTTCAACTGCTTGGCCGCCACAGGTTTGCGCAGGGCAATGGTGATGCGCTGCCCCATTTCCGGGCTTAGCGGCATCAGGTCCAGCTGCTTGCGAAGCACATCGACCAGGCTTTCGAGGTTGGCCCGTTCAATGACCAGTTCGGGAATGGCACTGCCCTGCCTTTTTTCCCTTTGCGTCAGATCCTGATACGAGCTGCTGCTGGGCGGAGTTTCCCACAGGGCCAGTTGCGCCTTGACGGCAGCAAGCTTGCCGCTGGCCTGATTTATTTCAGCGTTCAGGTCCGCCCGAAGTTGGGCCAGGTGACCTCTGCGCTCCAGCGACTGGGGCGTGGAAGTCCAGCGGGCAATGGTGTGGCCGGGAACACTGATCTGGAGATTTTCCGCATCGCCGGGCAGCACAAAGCTCAGGATGCCCATGTCGTCATCCATAAGGACAGGCAGGGTTTCTTCAACCTGCACCGATCCGCCCGAGGGCGAAAGTATGGCTGAGATGGGACTTGCTGGAGAAGTGGGAGCAATGGAGGCGGAAGAGGTTTTTTCCTGGGCTGCCCAGGCGCTGCCTGCTGTCATGAGTGCCAGCACCAGGGCCAGCAGGACAGCTTTTATGCCTGGTGCGGCGGCATCGTTACGAATTTTAATTTGCGATTTTACTTTTGTATGCATCTGCCCTCCGGAGCGGTCAGCCCCCGCGCCGGGCGATCCGACGCGGGGGCAGCACTCATCGTGTCAGTTTGCGGAACTTGAGGCGGTGTGGCGTATCGGCATCCTTGCCGAGACGCTTTTTACGATCTTCCTCATAATCCGAATAATTGCCTTCAACAAAAATCACGCCGGCCTCATCTTCAAAAGCCATGATGTGGGTAGCCACCCTGTCGAGAAACCAGCGGTCATGGCTGATTACCAGCACGCAGCCCGCAAAGTTGTCCAGGGCGTCTTCAAGAGCGCGCATGGTGTTGACGTCAATATCGTTTGTGGGTTCGTCAAGCAGCAGAACGTTGGCCCCGGATTTCAGCATGCGGGCCAGATGCAGACGGTTACGCTCTCCACCGGAAAGCACATCCACTTTTTTCTGCTGATCAGCGCCGTGGAAGTTGAAACGGGTGCAGTAAGCGCGCGCGTTTACCTCACGGTTGCCGAGCTTGATGGTTTCGGCCCCGTCACTGATAAGCTCGTAGACGGTTTTACCCGGGGTCAGGGATTCGCGTCCCTGATCCACATAGGCAAACTGTACGGTTTCACCAACCTTGAGCGTGCCGGTGTCAGGCTTTTCCAGCCCCACCAGCATCTTGAACAGGGTGGTCTTGCCCGCGCCGTTGGGGCCGACAATGCCCACAATGGCTCCGGGAGGAATCAGCGCATTGGCCCCGTCCATAAGCATTCTGTCGCCCAGGGATTTGCCAAGGCTGCTCAGCTCGATCACGCTTTTGCCAAGGCGCGGTCCCGGAGGAATATAGATTTCAAGGTCGGGCGCGCGTTTTTCACTTTCGTGCGAAAGCATGGCCTCGTAAGCGTTGAGGCGGGCCTTGCCCTTGGCGTGGCGGCCCTTGGGCGACATGCGCACCCACTCCAGTTCGCGCTGCAGGGTCTTCTGCCTTTCGGCTTCGCTTCGCTCTTCAGTGGCAAGACGCTTCTGCTTCTGCTCAAGCCAGGAAGAATAGTTGCCCTTCCAGGGAATGCCCCGGCCCCGGTCAAGCTCAAGAATCCACCCCGCCACATTGTCGAGAAAGTAGCGGTCGTGCGTGACGGCGATAACAGTGCCGGGGAACGTGGAAAGATAGCGCTCAAGCCAGGCTACCGATTCCGCATCCAGATGGTTGGTCGGTTCGTCGAGCAGCAGGATGTCGGGATTTTGGAGCAACAGGCGGCACAGGGCCACGCGGCGGCGCTCACCGCCGGAAATCTGCTGCACGGGCATATCACCGGGGGGGCAGCGCAGGGCGTCCATGGCCATTTCAAGGCGCGAGTCCAGATCCCAGATGTTTTTGGCATCCATGAGTTCCTGTACCTCAGCCTGCCGCGCAATGAGCGCGTCCATCTCGTCCGGCTCCATCGGTTCGGCAAATTTGGCATTGATTTCTTCAAACTGCCGGGCAATGGCCGTGAGTTCGCTTACGCCGTCCTCAACCACCTCGCGCACGGTGCGCGTTTCGTGGGCAAGCGGTTCCTGCTCCAGATAACCGATGGTGTAACCAGGGGCCAGAACGGTCTTGCCGTCAAAGGACTGGTCCACACCAGCCAGAATTCTCAGCAGGCTGGATTTGCCCGCGCCGTTCAAACCAAGCACGCCGATTTTGGCTCCATAAAAATAGGAGAGGGAAATGTCTTTCAGCACTTCCTTCTGCCCGTGGCGCTTGGTCACGCGGATCATGGAATAAATAATCTTGTCCGGTTCGTTGCTCATGATGCTCCTCAAAATTTGGTGACGTTTTCGCCTTGGCAAAGGTGCGGTGCGAAAACGCGCGCCAAATGGGCGCGCTCCTAACGACACAGAGTATCCGCTTGGAGCAGCTTTTTCAAGTGAGATGCATGCCGGACATTTGGCGCGCACACCGTATAAATCACTGCCAACTCATTATTGATAGTAAGTTTTTATCCATGCCCTTGCCATCCGCACGCCAGTCTGACAGTATGCCGATGTCCGCACACTACGCCTCAGGCGGAGGAAAAACAGACTTGCTGCGCCTTGCAATCATCATCAGCGCCGGCCTCACGCGCTATATGGGCCTTGTGGTCATTGCCTGTTCCGCTCTGGCCCTCTGGCGGCCCGAGCTTTTCCGGTGGGTAGCCCCATACGTCACCCCGCTTCTCGGACTCATCATGTTTGGCATGGGCATGACCCTGCGCGTGGGAGACTTCAACCATGTGCTGGCGCGGCCACGGCATATCGCTCTGGGCATAGTAGCCCAGTTTGCCCTGATGGCCCTGCTGGCCTTTGTTTTTTGCCATGTCTGCTCTCTGCCGCCGGACATGGCTATGGGTCTCATCCTCGTTGGCACGGCCCCTGGTGGAACCGCCTCCAATGTCATGGCCTATATCGCCAGGGCCGATGTCCCCTACGCTGTGACGCTCACATCCCTGGGTACGTTTCTTGCTCTTCTGCTCATGCCCGCCCTGACATGGCTTCTTGGCGGCGTGTGGATACCTGTGGATGTGGGCGGTCTTGTGCTTTCCATCAGCAAGATAGTGGTGGCTCCCGTCCTTATGGGGCTTGCGGCGCACCGTTTTTGCGGCGGGCTGACCCGTCGCGCCCTGCCCTTTTTGCCCCTGCTTTCCGCCCTGACCATCACTCTTGTGGTGGCTGGCATTCTGGCTATAAATGCCGCGAGCATCCTGAAGGCCGGCCTGGACATTTTTATGGCTGTCATCTGTCTTAACCTTGCCGGCCTTGCCCTGGGCAGCCTGCTGGCCCGTCTTTTCCGGCTTGACCGAAGCACCGGCCGCGCCCTGTGCCTGGCAGTCGGCACTAAAAATTCCGGCCTTGCCACCGCGCTTGCGCTGACACATTTTTCGCCTGCGGCAGCCATCGCGGGCGCCCTTTACAGCGTGTGGCAGAATATTTCAGGGGCGCTGCTTTCCAACTTTTTTCATACCCGCCCAACAGATATTATCCCAAACAAGGAATTATAATGGACTTCCGCTTTTTTCCCGTGCTTGGCGGCACCACCCTTGTGGCCGGCACGGCCATAGGCGCCGGCATGCTGGCCTTGCCGATGGCCTCGGCCGGAATGTGGTTTTCGTGGTCAATCGGGCTGATGCTGATCTCCTGGATTATCATGCTGCGCTCAAGCCAGGCCCTTCTGGAAGTGAGCATGCACTTTGAACCCGGACACAGCTTTCATACTATGGTGCGGGAATTGCTGGGGCCAAAGTGGAGCCTTGTGAATGGCTTTGCCGTTGCCTTTGTGCTCTATACCCTGGTGTATGCCTACGTGAGCGGGGGCGGGTCCATTATTGAGCAAAGCATCACCTCCATAACCGGCGCAGCGCCGCCAAGGCTGATCAACAGCCTGGTGTTCGCCCTGCTGCTCACGGTCTTTATCTGGTGGAGTTCCGAAGCGGTCGACAAATTTTCCATTTTGCTTGTGGGCGGCATGGTCATTTCCTACTTTATTTCCGTCAGTGGCATGATAACGCACCTGCGCGTGGATACGCTGCTGGATCGCAATGGCAGCGGCGGAGAAATGATCTTCCTGTGGGGAGCCGTTTCAACCTATCTGACATCCTTCTGTTTTCACGCTTCTGTGCCGAGTCTTGTCAAATATATGGGCAAGGAGCCGCGCACCATTGATGCAAGCCTGCGCTACGGCACAATAGTGGCCCTGGTCTGTTATGTCTCCTGGCTGGTTGCCGCGGACGGCAACATTTCACGGGCGGACTTCAAAGGCGTTATTGAAGCGGGCGGCAACGTTGGCGACCTTATGGCCGCAGCGGGCAACAACCTGAGCAGTTTTCTGGTGTTGCGAATGCTTGAGGGTTTTTCACTTCTGGCTGTTTCAACCTCTTTTCTGGGAGCGGGTCTGGGGCTTTTTGACTATATGGCCGACCTGTGCAATTTTGACAACAGCCGCTCGGGAAGAACCAAGACCCTGCTTGTGACCTTTGCGCCACCCATTCTGGGGGGGCTTATCTGGCCTGACGGCTTTTTACCCGCCATCGGCTGGGCGGGGCTGGCATCGGCATTCTGGGCAGTTATCATACCGGCCCTTTTGCTCAGCAGCAGCCGGAAGCGCTACGGCAAGTCCGCGTACACGACGCCGGGCGGCCGTCTGACCGTACCCCTGCTGCTGGCATACGGCTGCTTTGTCGCTGTTTGCCATACACTTTTTGTCTTTAACCTGTTACCCATGTACCGCTGAAAGGAGCAATCATGAACAAGGAAGTCATCAGCACAGACAAGGCTCCTGCCGCCGTTGGCCCATACAGCCAGGCCATCAGGACGGGCAATCTCATATTTCTTTCCGGTCAGGTTCCCATTGATCCCGCAACCGGCAAACTGGTGGAAGGCGATGCCGCCGCCCAGGCCGTCCAGTGCTGCAAAAATGTGCAGGCCATTCTCGAATCACAGGGTTTGACCACTGCAAACATTGTGAAAACAACGGTCTTTATTACCGACATCAAAACCTTCGGTGCGGTAAACGAAGTGTACCAGCAGTATTTCAGCGCTCCCTGCCCCGCGCGCTCCTGCGTGGAAGTCAGCGCCCTGCCGCTGGGCGCCAAGGTGGAGATCGAATCCATCGCGGCAATATAAACATACGACATTTCCGACAGAACGGTGGAAAAATGCGAAGCAACGCTTTTTCCACCGTTTTTTCGTGGGCGTTGCGATGGTCACGCTCAGGCTTCTCCGGCAGTTTTTTCTTGCCATTTTGACCTGTTTACAAAATAGTGAGATATTAGAAAATAACCGAACCACCTGATCAAAAGGCAGAACCATGAAGCGGTGGCATTGGAATGCCAAGGGCCTTTCCGCCCTGGACAAACAGCAGAACCTTCTGCAGCACAGTCTGGCGGTCTGGCCGCGCAGGGGAAAAACCCTGCTGGAGGTCAATTGCGGCCAAGGGATACTTTCGCCCTTGCTGTGGGAATGCGGTTTTGACCTCACAGCAACAGAACTGCGTCCGGAACTGCGGACGCGGGCCGCTGCCGTCATGGGCAGCCGGGCGGAAATAACCGCCGCCGCAGATGACCACCTGCCTTTTGAGGACAGCTCATTTGACGGAGTTGTGCTCCACCTCTCCGGCGGTGATAAAAAGAAAATGGAAGTCGCCGTGCGTGAAGCCTTGCGCGTCACTTCCGGCGGACTTGCCGTTACCTTCTGGAACAGCGCCTCTCTTGCGTACCTGCTGCACTGCCTTCAAGGCCGAAAAGACCCCTGGCCGGGGCCTGTATACTCGTGGTGGCGCGTCTGGCGCATGCTCAAAGAAATGGGGGGCGGCAAAACCTGCGGCATGAGCACTCTTGCCGGGCCGCGCTGCCTCTGGAACAGTTCCTGCTCACTGGGCGGCTGCATTCGCAAGCTGCCCCTTCCTCTGGGTGCATGGTGCGTTGTCCGCCTTGATCTTGGCCCTGCGCGCCCCGTAACGCCTTTGCCTCTCAAAATCAAAGGACAGCGCCTGCGCAGACCGGAACCGGCGCTGGAATATGGTTCAAAAAATTCCCTGAATTCTCAGTGAATTAGAAAATATCGGGTGCGTCATGAACTTCCCTGATCTTTCCCGGCTGATTTCCTTTGTACGCCAGCATGTTCTTGCGTTTGCCGCGGGCATACTGATCGTGATTGCCGTGGTGCTGCTGTTCAGCGGCTGGCGGTATTACCAGTTCCGTCAGTCCAGTCTTTACGCCTATGAAGAGCTGCGTGACGCCCTGAAAGGTGCCCAGACAAATAATCTTGCCGAAATGGTGGACTTCAACGCTCTTTCCCGGCAGTTGGCGGCCAGCCTCGCGCGAAGCTATCCTTTTCTCAAGGCGGGGCCTGATCAGGAGCGCCAGATCAGCGACATGATACAAACCGCCCTGCTCAAGCAGCTGCGTTCCAAGCAGGAGGCCGCCAAGGAAGAGCCGGACCTGAAAACACGGCTAATGACTCCGCTTTATGCCCTGCCTTCAGACTTTCTGGAGCAGCTTGCCAAAACCATTCACCTGCAAACTTCCAGCGAGGGTACGGCCCTGCTGACGGCCAAAATACGCCACCCTCTGCTGGATAAAAACTTCTCGCTGATCCTGCGCATGGACAAAACCGCCGAAGGCTGGATCGTGCGCAACCTGGTGAACGGGCCGGAACTTACGCGCCAGTTTCGCGAAGCGCAGGTAGAACGCATGCGCGGGCAGCGGCAGGTGATCGTTGACAAAAACACACAGACAGAGCGGCGCATCAGGGATATTTTCCCCATTCAGTCCTGCTCGGCGGATGCCGGACTGCTTTCAGACGGCAGCACCCTGCTTGTGGTGGTGCGCGCACTTGCGCGGGACATCGGCACAGTGGGGGTCAACAACATGAACCTGTCTGTGGCAATCGCCGATGCTTCTGGCAACACCCTGTTAAGCCGCAACCTGAATGCCGTACAGCCCGTCCGTCCGGGCGAAGACTTCAAGCGCAGCTGGACCATTGAACTGGACGGACACAGCGAACTCGGCCGACTCTTATTGCAGGGCCAACCCCTGAAATGCACGGCTGCATGGAAAACCCTCGGGCTGGACAACGGCGAGGTGCTGCACATTTCGGACACTCCCGAACCTATCGAAGAATTTCAATAGTTGCGGCACACTATTGACACAAATATGGCTTTTCTCTCCGCTGCTTCTGTGCCATAATACGCGGCGTCGCCCAGCTTGGTCAGGGCAAAAAATTTTTCGTCATGGCTGCCGGTAAACAGGGCGGCCCGTATCGGCCACCTGTTTCATTGCGCCGCGCCCGCAAGGCCGGAAATACCGGCTGCCAAGACGCGCTTTGCAGGCAAGTTCCAGCAAAACGGCCAGGCCATGCCGACCGTTTCCATCGTCAACTTTGAAGGAGCCGCCACATGTCGGGCCTCAGCCGATCCATCCACCTTACGGTGCACATTCACAAAGATCCGGCCGCCATGGCCGAACGCGCCGCACATATTCTTGCCGCCGCCTGCGAAGAGGCTGTTGCCGAAAGGGGTGTCTTCCGCATCGCCCTGTCCGGCGGGCAGACCCCCATTCCTCTTTTCCGGCTGCTTGCCGGTGACGACTGGGCCGACCGGCTGCCCTGGGACAAGATAAGCATTTTCTGGGTGGACGAACGCTGTGTGGGGCCGGAACATACCGACAGCAACTACGGCCTCGCCCGCAGAGAACTTCTCAGCCACGTCCCGGCCACACATTTCTACCGCATGCGCGGTGACGAAGACCCCGTAAAGGCTGCCATCAAGTATGAAGGGCAGCTCCGTGCAGAATTCGATCTGGGTCCGCAGGACATCCCCCGCTTCGACTTCATGCTGCTCGGCATGGGAGAAGACGGGCATACCGGCTCCATTTTTCCTCATTCGCCCGCCCTTGCGGAAAAAAAGCGACTGGTCATTGACCAGTATGTTCCGGAACGCAAAGCTGACCGGCTCACCCTTACCCTGCCGGTCATCAATAACGCCCGCTGCTGCATGTTCCTTGTAACCGGGGCCGAAAAGCATGATGTGCTTTCCCGTGCTCTCAACCTGCTGGCTCCGCCCACGCTGCCCGCCCAGATGGTGCGGCCCGGCTTTGGCGACCTTGTGTGGGTCGTGGACGAAGCTGCGGCCACCGGCGTATAGGCCAAAGCAAAATCAGACGCCAGCCGTCTGAGGGCAAGTCGGCTTCAGGCGCTGCCCCAAGGGTTTGCGCAGGTGACAGCAATGTCATCTATTTGGCTCTTGCGCCTGTAGTGACCATCATTACAATTTGAACATATTTAATTATCAAAAGTAAAACCGCTCCAGCCGACAAAGCGGCCGCTGATGCCGCTTTTTACTCAAAACCACATCCGCCACTGGCTTTTATGCGGCGCTGGTTTTTACAGAGATGAAACCTGCCGGACACAGCACACTCCGCATATAAAAAGCAATCGACCGGCTTTTCCCGTAATCAGAGGGAAAAGCCGGTCGGAACATTTTGCGCCGCTGTACGTTCTTCGCGGAATTTTCCGCGCGTGAACTTCATCCGGCGTCAGGATGCTGCCCAGACTCTTTGCTACTGTAAAGCTTTAAGGATAGCGGCAGCAGACACGGACGAAAGGGCCTGCCCGTCCACAATCACTGCAGGCAGGCTTTTTATGCCGTAATACCTGCTTATTTGCTCAGCCTGATAAAGGTTAACGTTACCGGCATCATAACAATACTTTGCCACGTTCAGCTCCTGGCTCGCCGGAACCGGTGGCTGCAGGCGGGAAAGATAGGCATAGTGGATGGGGTAGTCCGTGTTTCTGACGGTAGCGTCATATTCATTCTGGAACGGCACAGCGCGCCCACGGGTGCTTTTCTGCTCGGCCTTGACCTTGTTCCACTGCCCCAAAGCATATGTCAGATACGGCATGGCCTGCCCTGGACGAGAATGGGTAATCCAGATCGCCAGCCCCATAAGATCCGTGCCGTAATATTCCTTGCTGTTGGCAAAAACAGCAATTTTGCACTGCTGCGGGGAAAGGGACCGGCTGGCATCAACAACGGCCTGCCAGACCTTTTCGCTCTGCGGCGCGGCAAAATCAAGCAGCACAAGGACTTCGTGCGGCGCCGTGGGATTGCCGAAAACCACAGGATAAACTTCATGTTTCCACTGAGGGCGATGCGCAGCTTCGCCTTCGATGGTAGGAACACTGCCCCCCATTTTCTGAAGCATGGCCGCGCCCTCGGCCGTGGCCGAACGCATGTTCGGCATATCCCGGTGCATATGCGGGTTATACTGGTTTGTATTGCCGTTCTGCGCCGTCGGCGGCAGATTTACCGCTGGCCCGGCAGCAGGCCCGCCGCTTCCGGCCCCACAGCCCACAAGCAACATGGCCGCACACAGCATGGTCACTAACAATGCGCGCATAAATCACCTCATACAGATTCAAAACAGGACTGGGCGGCATCCTCCAGATGACGCAACCATATCTCAGCAAAACCGGCGTATTCCGCCGTACCTTTCAACACAGGCACACACTGGCGTCCTTGCGACTCCACACGACTGCGCCATGATTGACTGTCCTGCCCGGCCATATCCTTGAGAGCATGGTTGCCGACCACAGAAAGCAGCGGCATAAGCCATACTCTCTCAGAAGAAAGACGGGGCAAAATATCCTCAAGCAGCACAGCTCCGTTCATGGCTCCCACATGTACGCGGGCATCAAGGCCGTAAACGGCATCCGCCAGGTCGGCGTAACGGGCCACGGCCTCGTGCTCCGCGCCGTGTCCCATAAAAATAACATCTTCTTGAGCGGTGCGCCCGGCCGGCAGGTGGTTCACGCAGGC
>NZ_JBAIYW010000171.1:0-11465 GCF_036763055.1 Desulfovibrio sp. 1214_IL3152
GACAGTGTCGTCACGAGATGAATTTCCTTGGTATATCAAGGAGAACGAGCCTTTTATGCAGGGAGTGTACTCTTATGGTACTCGACCGGAATAAAAGGCGAAGTTCGACGCAGAGATACCGGGAAAGACGCTCGTGACGACACTGTCTAGAACGAAGGCATGATGCCTTTGCCCACCAGTTCTTTTTCAATATAGGCTTTGACTTCGGGCGACTGGACGGCCTTCATGAGGGCCTTGGTCCTGGGGCTGTCCTTGTCGGCCTCGCGCACCACGACAATGTTGGCGTACGGGGATTCGCTGTCTTCCAGCACAAGGGCGTCGCGGGCGGGTATAAGACCGGCTTCGCCGGCGAAGTTGGTGTTGATGACGGCAGCGGCCACATCGTCCAGGGTGCGGGGCAGTTGGGCGGCATCCAGCTCATGAATCTTGAGATTCAGCGGATTTTCGGTGACGTCGGCCACAGTGATGAGTGCGCCGGGCTTGACCTTGATGATGCCGTTGGCTTCCAGCAGGCGCAGGGCGCGGGCCTCGTTGGTGGGGTCATTGGGCACGGCGATGGCGCTGCCCTTTTTGAGGTCAGACAGCTTTTTTATCTTTTTGGAATACACGCCCAAAGGCTCGATATGCACCTTGCCCACAGAAACGAGCCCCAGCTTTTTTTCCTTGTTCATATTGTCGAGGTAGGGGGCGTGCTGGAAAAAGTTGGCATAGAGCTGCCCGTTGGACAGGGCCATGTTGGGCTGCACGTAGTCGGTGAATTCCTTGATGACCAGATTGTAGCCGTCCTTGGCCAGCAGGGGCTTGGCTACAAGCATGATGTCCTTGTGCGGAAAGGGCGTGACGCCGACGACGATGTCCTCGGCGGCGAAAGAGGGAGCGGCCATAGCCAGAGTCATGACCAGGGACAGAAGCAGGCGTTTCATGATGGCTCCTTGCTTGGGTAAGACTGTGCCGTTGAAGAGGGATGAAAGCCCGTTGCGCGCGCCGCGGGCCTTTAGAGCATTTAACACTTGAAATGCTCGCTTACGGCAGGCAAAAGCCTGCCTTCTCGCATTTCGTGGCAAGGATTTTCAAGAAAATCCTTGCAGAGCAGTTAACTCATTTCATTCGTTAACTGCTCTAGCGCAGAATTTTGTACAAAAAGTTGCAGATGCCCTGAATAAGCAGCACCAGCACACACAGGATGATAACGGAATAGACCATGATATCAACCTGAAAGCGGTTGTAGCCATATTTGACGGCCAGGTCGCCCAGGCCGCCGCCGCCCACGGTTCCCGCCATGGCGGAATAGCCGAGCAGGGTGATGGCGATGACAGCTATATTGAGCACGATGGACGGCAGGGCTTCGGGAAAGAGCACCCGAAAAATGATCTGGGCATTGCTGGCCCCGAACGACCGGGCCGCTTCGATGACGCCCCTGTCCACCTCAAGAAAGCAGGTTTCAATGAGGCGGGCCACAAAGGGGGCCGCCGCAATGGTAAGCGGCACGATGGCCGCCGCGCTGCCGATGGAGGTTCCCACCACCATGCGCGTAAAGGGAATGATGGCGATCAGCAGAATGATGAACGGGAACGAGCGCAGAAGGTTCACCACAAAATCCACGACCCTGTAAACCGGGCGGCAGGGGCTCAGGCCGATGGGATTGGTCACGATCATCAGAATTGCCAGCATGAAGCCGATGACCAGAGAAAAAAAGGTCGAAATCAGCACCATCTGCACGGTTTCCCAGGTAGCCATGAGAATTTCCGGCATCTTGTCCTGCAGCCGTTCCCACAAGGGGCGCATGTCCTGGGCCAGTTGGGCGAGGGTGCTCAGTTGATCACTCATGGTCGGCATCCGTGGCTTGTTGCGAAGGGTATTCCAGTATCTCCCAGAACAGGCGCTGCTCCTTCAGGTAGCGCAGCACGGCGTCAATATTCTGGTCCTGCACGTTGATGATGAGAAAGCCGAAAACATCGTCCAGATAGCGTTCCAGCTTGCCGCCCACAATGGAGAAATCTATGCCCAGCGCTCTCGCCATCTGCGTGATGACGCTCTGCTGCGAAATTTCGCGCGGGAACATGAGGCGAATGTTGGTTCCACCGGGGATAAGGGTAAACTCGTTTTCCACAATGGCCTGCATGTCCTTGGTGGGAGCAAGAAACAGGTCTTCGGTCTTGCCCAGGGCCACGGTTTTGCCGCCGTCAAGCAAAAGCAGGCTGTGGCAGAGGCGTTTGACCACCTCCATCTGATGCGTGACCATGATGATGGTCAGGTTCAGCCGCTTGTTGATGTCTTCCAGCAGGTCAAGAATGGAAGAGGTGGTCTTGGGATCAAGGGCGGATGTGGCTTCGTCGCAAAGCAGAATGCTGGGGTTCAGGGCCAGGGCGCGGGCAATGCCCACGCGCTGCTTCTGGCCGCCGCTCAGGCTCTGCACCCTCTGGCGGGCCTTGTCCGTAAGGCCTACAAGCTCAAGCAGTTCCATCACGCGCTTCTCGCGTTCGGGCCTGTGCCAGAGCTGTAACGGAAAGGCCACGTTGTCAAAAACGTTTTTGCGGGCCATCAGGTTGAAATTCTGAAAGATCATGCCCATCTTGCTTTGCAGTTGGCGCAGATGGTGGGGGTCGAGCGAGGCGACCTCAACATCCATAACCCTGACATTGCCTTCATCATACGGCTCAAGGCCGTTGAGGCAACGCAGAAGCGTGGATTTTCCGGCCCCGGAGTGCCCGACAATACCGAAGATTTCGCCACGGCGCACATGCATGTTGATGTCCTGCAAAACAACATGGCTGCCGAAACTCTTGCGTAGCTGGTTTACCTGAATCATGCGCTTGGTACCTGAGTCTGTTGATATAATCCGGAAAGAATGCGTTATTTGCCGCGAAAAGTAAAGATGCTCCGGCGGAAAGGCACGGAGCGTCTGGAGCAGATCAGCTTTGAGAATAGACATTCCCAAGGTTTACGGGACGCCCGTTCCAGTGTCTGACCGCGCACGAAAACAGATCTGCTGTCTTGGCGGCAGCGGTTGGCGAGCCTGCGAGCCTTGCGAATGCGACAGTGATTGTGTGAAACAGACCGACCGTTACACACGCTGTCTGCAAGGGGAGTTTCCTGCGTTACAGATCCTGAAGCATCCGCAAGCCTTTCGGACAACGGCTGAAGCAACGGCTGAAGCTGCGCCCGCACCGTTCGGCGGGCCGCTCTCACGCAGTCTCCAGAGCAATTGCAAAGTGAAATTGCTCTGACTGGCCCTCGAAGCACGATTCTTGAAGTACGGTCCTTGAAACACGGTCGCTGAACCACAGTTCCTGAAACACGGCGGGCGTGTTTGCACACGCCCGCCGGAGTTGTCGCTCTGTGAAAATGCCCAGAGCATTTTCACTTCTAGAGCAGATTAACTTTGAGAATATACATTCTCAAAGTTTAAGGCACGCTCACTTCGGCGTTTAACCGCGCAGATAAACTGCGCTTACGCCTTCGCGGCGGGCGTCTGCTCGCGCAGCCGCCAGAGCAATTTCAAAGTGAAATTGCTCTAAACGTCAAACAGCATTTCCAGGTCTTCGCGGGTAAGGGACTTCCAGGTGTCCTGACCGGGGATAATGGCCTCGGCCACGCCGCGCTTGGCTTCCTGCAACTTGAGTATTTTTTCTTCCACCGTGTTCTGGCAGATAAGCTTGTAGGAAAACACCTGTCTTGTCTGCCCGATGCGGTGGGTACGGTCTGTGGCCTGACTTTCCACGGCGGGGTTCCACCACGGATCGTAGTGGATAACGTAGTCTGCCGAAGTAAGGTTGAGACCCGTGCCGCCCGCCTTGAGCGAAATGAGAAAGATGGGAATGTCCGGGCTGTTGTTGAAGCGGTCCACCTGATCAAAGCGGTCTTTGCTCGCACCGTCAAGGTAGCAGAAGGGAACCTGCGAAAACTCAAGCCACTGCTTGATGATCTGCAGCATCTGCACAAACTGCGAAAACACCAGCACCTTGTGCCCGCCTTCCACGATTTCCATGATCATGTCCTTGAAAGCGTCGAACTTTCCGGACGGCAGATTGGTGGTAAAGCCGGGGATGTCTATCTTGAGCAGGCGCGGGTGGCAGCAGATCTGGCGCAGCTTGAGCAGGGCGTCCAGAATGGACATCTGGCTTTTGGCAAGCCCTTTCTGATCCACGTCGGCCAGCACCTGGGCGCGCAGCTTGCGGGCCAGGGCGGCGTACAGTTCTGCCTGTGCCTCTTCGAGGGCGCAGCAGGTGACGCTTTCCACCTTGGGCGGCAGGTCTTTTGCCACTTCGGCCTTGGTGCGCCGCAATATGAACGGCCGCACGCGGGTGCGCAGGTAGTCCAGCGTTTCGGCGTCGCCGTCCTTGATGGGCTTGACGATGCCGCGCTGGAAAGCGTGCTGCGAGCCGAGGAAGCCCGGCATGAGAAACTCGAAGAGCGACCAAAGCTCAAAGAGGTTGTTCTCAATGGGCGTACCTGACAGGCACAGACGCATGCGGGCATTGATGCGCCGCACGGCTCTGGCAGTTATGGTATTGGGGTTTTTGATGTTCTGGGCTTCGTCCAGAATAACGGTATTGAATTCGTATTTTTCCATCTCCTCCAGGTCGCGCCGCAACAGGGCGTAGGTGGTGATGATAAGGTCCGAATTGGCAATATGCTTGAACATGCCCTCGCGGCGCGTTCCATAGATGGTCAGCCGCTTGAGGCCGGGAACGAACTTTTCCGCTTCGCGCTCCCAGTTGGGCAGCACTGAAGTGGGCACCACAATCAGGTTGGGGCCGCCATGGTGGTTCTGCACCATGTACTGGATGAAGGCGAGAGTCTGCACTGTCTTGCCCAGGCCCATTTCGTCCGCAAGAATGCCGCCGAAGCCGTATTCGGACAAAAAATTGAGGTACGAAAGGCCCTGCACCTGATAGGCGCGCAGGTTGGCGTTAAGCCCCTTGGGCGGATCAATGGGGCGAACCTCGCGGAAGGAACGTATTTTTTCGCGCAGATTGTTCCAGAAAGAGTCGGTGGCCGCGCCGGGCAGGTCTTCCAGCAGGCTGTCCAGCACAGGAGCTTCAAACTGCTTGAATTTCTGCTGCGGCGGCTTTGAGGGGTCAAGCCCAAGGGCCGTGAGCTTGTGGGCGAGCTTTTCAAGCCACGCTTCGGGCAGGCTTGTGTAGGAACCGTCCTTGAGCTGCACATAGCGCTTGCCGCGCGTCCATGCCTTCCAGATTTTTTCCAGGGGCAGGGACTGGCCCTCGTAGTCAACGGTGATGTCCAGCGAGAACCATTTTTCTTTCTCGTTGCTGACCACCTCGGCCGTGATGTTGGACGTGGCCGTGCGCACCTTGTAGCGCGAAAGGGCTTTTTCGCCGTAAACACGGTAGCTTTCGACAAGCTTGGGATAATAGTCCAGCAAAAAGGCAATGGCCTCTTCAGGCTCAAGAAACCACAGTTTGCTTGAGCGGGACTGAAAGTCCATGCCGGCAAGGTCGGTCATGAGCTGGGCTTCTTCGTCCTGATGGCGGCGCACAAGGAAGGTCTGGCCGTCATAGGTATAGCTGCCGGTCTGGAAGTCGGGGTTGGGGCCGTTGAGCGTGAACTCCCCGTGGCGGGTTTCATAGATGTTGTCTATCTCAAGCGTGAGCAGGCTGCCTTCTTCATCCAGGAAGAGTTTGGGATTATAGGTGGCGGGCTGGAACACGGGTTCCATCTGCTTGAGGAACTGCTGCGGTTCGTACAGTTCGGAGGCGGGCAGGCGAGTCCACACACGGTCGAGAAATTCGGATATTTCCTCGTGGGGGACCACGGGGCGTTCGTAAATGAGATTGCGCACAAGCGAAGGATAAAGCCCTGTCTGCACCGGGTAAAAGTTGTGCTGGTAGCAGACCCAGAGCGGCATTTGCCCGTGAAAGGTAATGGGCGCGTCTTCCGGCGCGGTGCTTTCATTCTGGGGGGTGCGGCTTTCAGCCGCGGCCCGGCTGGCGGCTCCGGCACGTATGGGCAGGGGAGGGCGCCCTTCGCGCTTGAGCAACACCTCAAAACTGAAGCCGGAGTCATCCAGGATGGGCTTGAGCTTGAGAGCAAAGGGCGTGCTTTCCACCCGGCAGGGCATGTCCGTGTCTTTCCAGAGCAGATAGTATTCCTTGCGCACAGACCAGAAAAACCATGAGGTGAGGCCCTGCGGAATTTCCACCCGGTGGCCGTAATAGTCCAGGTGCTGGCCTATCTGGCGCGCCACATACGGCAACTGCGGCGAAAATTCGCACCAGTCCGGATTGTTGATGATCTGCTCCAGCGTCACTTCATTGTGCACGGTGGACAGGCCGGACTTGTTCTGCCGCGCCCGGAAAAAGGATACCAGCAGCCGCCCCTGTTCCGGCTCGAAGCGGAAGATAAGGTAGTGGCGGCCCGGTTCCGGTTCCATGTCGGTGGAGAAAAAGTTGCGGAAACTCTGCTTCCAGTCGGTGCTTGGGGGCGGGCTTTCTTCGGCGTCGCCCTGTTCCTTTCGCAGTTCTTCGACAAGGCGCAGGGCAAGAGCCGCCACATGACGGCAGATGCCGGTGAAGGCGTCAGAGCAGTTGCACTGGTGCCGCGTGCTGTGGTCAGTGATGGTCATGCTCAGGCTGGGCGTATAGACTTGCAGATCGTCACCCTGTATGACTCCCTGCACGTCCCAGGTTTCGCCTTCCTGGATATTTATTTTTTGCACCTCACCTTCGGACAGGATATAGTACGCGGCGTCACGTATGTACTCCGGTACGCTGTCATGCAGAAAGGTCTGGCACATTTCGCGTACGACGCTCTGTTCTGATCGACTCATGCGTTCCTCAAAAAGCCCCTGTCAGGCTTGTGAAAATTTCTAATGACAGGGCGATGTTATGATGTTTGCGATAAATAGCACAGGTTGGGGGGCGAAAGCAATATGAAGCATCAAAATTATGAAAAAAATAAATTTTGAGTGGGTAAACAGTATGTTGGATATATTTCTTCCAATTCGTATCCTGCTCTTACTGACTGTTTTTATGGGCTTTTTTTCTCCTTCTGCCGCTCTGGCCGCCGAAGCCGGGCCGGAAGCGGAAAAAAAAGAAAATTGGGGAACACCCGTTGACGGAGGCCGCATTCTTTTCGGCAGCATCGGCGAAGCCTCCAATCTTATCCCCTATCTTTCCGCAGACTCCGCTTCTCACGAGGTGGCGGGCCTTATTTATGTCGCGCCCTTGCGCTATGACAAGGATCTTCAGGTAGAGCCCTGGGCCGCGGAAAGCTGGAGCATGGAAGACGAGGGGCGGCTCATGCGCTTTACCCTGCGCAAGGGCATTTTGTGGGAAGACGGCGTTGAGCTTACTGCCGAGGATGTGGCCTATACCTGCAAGGTGGTGGCCGATCCGGCCACCGGCAGTCCCTATGCCGAAGATTTTTCACGCATCAAAGAGTTTCGCGTCATTGACCGCTATACGTTCGAGGTCCGTTACGAGCATTTTTTTGCGCGCACGGTGTCCTCGTGGATGCAGCCCATACTGCCCCGGCATCTTCTTGAAGGGCAGGACATACGCAGCAGCCCGCTGGCGCGCAAACCGGTGGGGGCGGGGCCTTACAGGCTCAAGGCCTGGGAGCCGGGCAGCCGCATTATCCTTGAAGCCTCGCCCACCTATTTTGACGGTAAGCCCCACATCACCGAAGCCGTGTACCGCATCATTCCCGACGGCGCGACCATGTTTATGGAGGCGCGGGCCGGGCGGCTGGATATTATGGATCTTTCTCCGCTGCAGTACCTGCGGCAGACGTCCGGCCCCATGTGGGAGCGTGAGTTCAACAAGTTTCGTTATCTCGCCTCGTCCTATGTTTTTCTGGGCTTTAACCTGCAGCATCCGTTTTTTGCGGATGTGCGCGTGCGCCGGGCTGTTTCTCAGGCCATTGACCGGGACAGCATCATCCAGGGGGTGCTGCTCGGGCAGGGCATACCGGCCTTTGGGCCTTTCAAGCCCGGGGTGTGGGCGTATCACCCGACCCTTCAGCCCATGCCGCAAAATGTGGCCGCCGCGCGCGCCCTGCTGGCCGAAGCCGGTTTTACCGACAGTGACGGCGACGGTCTGCTGGACAGGGACGGCAAGCCCTTTTCCTTTACCATACTGACCAACCAGGGCAACGAGCAGCGCATTCTTACGGCCACGGTCATACAGGCGCAGCTCAGGGCCATTGGCATTGACGTGCATATCCGCACGGTGGAATGGGCCGCCTTTATTCGCGAGTTTGTCAACAAGGGGCGATTTGACGCCATCATTCTCGGCTGGACCATTCCTCAGGACCCGGATATCTATCAGGTATGGCATTCATCACAGGCGGTTGAAGGCGGCCTTAACTTTACCGGCTATAAAAATCCTGAAGTGGACAGGTTGCTGGAAGAGGCGCGTTCTACTCCCGATCAGAAGACGCGCGCCCGTTTATACTGCCGTATACAGGAAGTGCTGGATGCGGAACAGCCCTATTGCTTTTTGTATGTTCCCTACGCGCTGCCCGTGGTGCAAAAGCGTTTTCAGGGCGTTGAGCCGGCTCTGGCGGGCCTGTTGTACAATTTTGAAAAGTGGTGGGTTCCAAAAGAACTGCAGCGTCACAGCCTGACGGCGGACTAGGGCCGTTTACGAATGCAATGAGCTAACTGCTCTGCAAGGATTTTCAGGGAAATCCTTGCTACGAAATGCGAGCAGGCAGGCTTTTGCCTGCCGTAAGTGAGCATTTCAAGTGTTAAATGCGTCTAGCTCCCCTGTCTGGAATGTTTTTACGTTGAAATACTTTGTGAGGGAGGGAGCCTTTTGCAAAAGGCTCCCTCCCTCACGCCGCCACCCCCTAAAACCTTTATTGGGGCTTCGCTCTGTTGCAAAAAAACTCCTGCCGAGGCGGGAGGCCCGGCAGTAGTCCCTTGCAGGCATGCCACCGCCGCAAAGGCAGTTATTCAGAATTCATCCTCATGAAAAAACGCCTTATGGCAGGCGAAAGGCGCAGATGCCTGACGGGTACGCAAGGCCCGGAACATCTGAAAGCTCTGATCTTTTTTTGCGGCAGCGGCGGCGCTTTCCGCAGGGCCAACAGCATTGACAAGGCTGCGCAACTGATAACATAGTCAGGACATCACAAAGATTTTACGCCCGGACGGGATTTACGCATGATTCGCATACAGGAAATTCTCGACAAGGTGTCGGCGCACAATCCCGACGCGGATCTGGAGCTTATCCAGAAAGCCTACGTTTACGCAGCCACTGCCCACGTGGGGCAAACCCGCCTGTCGGGCGAGCCGTATCTTTCCCATCCGCTGGCCGTGGCCGACACCCTGGCTGAAATGGGTTTTGACGAATCAACGGTGGCCGCCGGGCTTTTGCACGACACGGTGGAAGACACCAAGGCCACGCTTGAGGAACTGGACGAGAATTTCGGTGAGGATGTGGCCGACATTGTTGACGGCGTGACCAAGATCAGCATGATCCCCTTTGAAAACAAAGAGGAAGCCCAGGCAGAGAATATCCGCAAGATGATTCTGGCAATGAGCCACGACATGCGGGTGCTTATGGTCAAACTGGCCGACCGCCTGCACAACATGCGCACCCTGGATTTTCAGAAAGCCCACAAGCAGAAAGGCATTGCCCAGGAAACAATGGATATTTACGCGCCCCTGGCAAACCGCCTGGGCCTGTATATCATGAAGCGCAATCTGGAAGACCTGAGTTTCAAATATCTGCGTCCCGACATTTTCAATCAGATAGACCACTGGCTGGACAAGCATCAGGTGGTGGAAAAGCAGATAATCGGCAAGGTTGTAGATCTGATTAAAGACCTTCTTGCCTCTAACGGCATTGAAGGACAGGTGTATGGCCGCATCAAGCATAAATACAGTATCTATAAAAAGATGCAGTCCCAGTCCCTGTCACTGGATGAAATGCACGACATCATGGCGTTTCGTGTTCTGGTCAAGGACATCAGAGACTGTTACGCCGCGCTTGGCCTTGTGCACTCGCAATGGCGGCCCGTACACGGGCGCTTTAAAGATTATATCTCCATGCCCAAGACCAATGGCTACCAGAGCCTGCACACCACGGTCATCGGGCCCGAAGGCGAACGCATAGAAATCCAGATACGCACCGAAGACATGCACCGACAGGCCGAACACGGCGTGGCGGCCCACTGGCTGTATAAAGAAAAGGGCCGCGTCAACAGCAAGGACCTGGAGCAGTTCGGCTGGCTGCGCGAAATTTTTGAGCGCCAGAGCGAAGAGACGGACTCGCGCGAGTTCATGCATTCGCTCAAGCTGGATCTCTTCAAGGACGAGGTCTACGTGTACACCCCGGCGGGCGATGTCAAGGAACTGCCCGAAGGGGCCACCCCGCTGGACTTCGCCTTCATCATCCACACCAAGGTGGGGCAGCACTGCACCGGCGCCAAGATCAACGGCAGGCTCATGCCCCTGGGCACAGAGCTTAAAAACGGTGATATTGTTGAAATTCTTACTGATCCAAGCAGAAAGCCCAACAGGGACTGGCTCAAGATTGTCAAAACAGCCAGGGCGCGCAGCCGCATTCAGCGCTATCTGCGCACCGAGGAGCGCGCCCACGCGGTAAGTCTTGGGCGCGACATGCTGGAAAAAGAAGGGCGAAAGGTCAGCCTTAACGTCAACAGGGCCATCAAGGACGGGCATATGGCCCTGGTGGCCCAGGAAATGAATTTCGAGAGCGTGGATGACCTTGTGGCATCGGTGGGCTATGCCCATACAACGCCACGCAAGGTGCTCAACCGTCTGTATGCCGTGTTGCACCCGGATGCGGTTTCCTCCGCGCCTGAAACGCCCACGGTCAAGGAAAGCAAAGAGGCCGCCGGCCGCAAAACGGAGGGCGTGGGCATTTCCGGCGTGGACGGCGTGCTCATGCGTTTTGCCAAGTGCTGTAACCCGGTTCCCGGCGACCCCATCATAGGTTATATCAGCCGTGGCCTTGGCGTCAGCGTACACCGTGCGGATTGCCCAAATGTGGCGAATATGGAGCCGGAAAGGCTTATTTCCGTGCATTGGGACGGCGCGGAAGAAAAACCGTACGAAGCCGGTATTTTCATCATTGCCAAAAACGAGCACGGAGTGCTGGCTTTGGTGGCTCAGGTGCTTGCCAAAAACAACGTGAACATCACCGGTCTGAATATGGACAACCTCGTGGACGGCCGTGCCAAGCTGCGCTTTACAGTGGAAGTGCGCGATGCCACGCAGCTTTACCAGCTCATCGAGTCCATCCGCTCTTTGCCGCCCATTCTTGAGGTGGTGCGCGATACGGAAGATGCGCAATGATGCTCCCTCGGGGCAACGGACGTCTGTACAAAATCAGCCCGAGATACGGTTTAGAGCAATTTCACTTTGAAATTGCTCTGGCGGCTGCGTGAGCAGACGTTCGCTACGGAGGCGTAAGCGCAGTTTATCTGCGCGGTTAAACGCCGAAGTGAGCGTGCCTTAAACTTTGAGAATG
>NZ_JBAIYW010000531.1:0-10960 GCF_036763055.1 Desulfovibrio sp. 1214_IL3152
CGCTGGTGCGTCTGGACGCTCTGGCCGGGCAGGCCCGCAGCCTGTCGCGCGAACGGGCCAGCCCGCTGACCAAGGCCCTGCCCCGCTTTTTTGCCCACCCGGACGAATACGAAACCTTCAAAAAACGCCATTCTGACGACAAACTGCCCAGGGCAGCCCTCAGCGAAGCCCAAGGGCCTTTATATCTCGGCCTTGACCTGGGTTCCACCACAGTCAAAGCCGCCCTTATGGACAGTCAGCAGCGCCTGCTGGCGTCATGTTATGTTTCCAATGGAGGCAACCCCCTGCAGGTTCTTCTGCCGCCCCTGGCAGACATGCTTGAGCAGATTCCGCCGCAGGCGTGGCTTGCGGGTGCTGCAGCCACAGGCTATGGCGCCCAGCTTGCCGAAGCTGCCCTGAAGCTCGATTGCGTGACCGTTGAAACTCTGGCGCACTTCAAGGCGGCTCACCGCATCGTCCCGGAAGTCAGCTACGTCATTGATATCGGCGGGCAGGACATGAAGTGTCTCAAGGCGGAAAACGGCGTCATCACCAGCGTAAGCCTCAACGAAGCCTGTTCTGCCGGCTGTGGGGCTTTTCTTGAAAGCTTCGCCATCGGCCTCGGCATGGACATGGACGCATTTGTTCAGGCAGCTCTTTATGCCGAGCACCCGGCTGATCTCGGATCGCGCTGCACGGTGTTCATGAACTCCAAGGTCACCCAGGCGCAAAAAGAGGGCATGAAGGCCGCCGACATTGCCGCAGGGCTATGCTATTCCGTGGTGCGCAATGCTCTGGACAAAGTCCTGCGCATAAAAAATGTGGACGAACTGGGCCAGCATGTGGTGGTGCAAGGCGGCTCTTTCCTCAATGACGCCCTGCTCTGCGCTATGGAGCGCACCCTCGGGCATCATGTACACCGTCCGGTGTCATCCGGACTTATGGGGGCGTATGGCGCGGCCCTGACAGCCCTTGAAGCCCGCCCGGCCCAGGAAGAACCCCGGTCGCCCATAACGGCTGAACGCATACGGAGCCTTGAGATGCGCAGCCGCAGCTTTCGCTGCCGTGATTGCGGCAACAACTGCCTTCTCACTGAAACCCGCTTTTCACATGGCGAACGGCATTTTTCTGGCAACCGTTGCGACAAATTCGCCAACAGCGGCGCCAAAAAAGCTGAAAAGGCACCCAATATTTACGACTGGAAATACCGTCGCCTGTTCAACTATGAGCCGCTGCCCGTGGAAGATGCCCCGCGTGGCGTCTTAGGCATACCGCGCGTGCTCACGATTTATTCGCATTACCCTTTCTGGTTTACCCTGTTTACCGAGCTTGGCTTCAGGGTTGAGCTTTCTCCTCCCACAAGTCGCGCCCTGTTCGCCCGTGGGCTGGCCTCTGTACCCTCGCAGAGTGTCTGCTACCCGGCCAAACTGGCACACGGGCATGTGCTCGCCCTCATCAAGGCAGGCGCAAAGCGCATTTTTCTGCCTTGCATCCCGCGTGAAGCCAAAGAGTTCGAAGAGATGTGCGATGCGTTTTCATGCCCTGTCGCCTGCGGCTATCCGCAGGTTGTACGAGAAAATCTGCCCGAACTTGCCGTGGGCAAGGTCGTTATGCATACCCCTTTTGTCAACCTCAACCATACCGGTTCCCTGGTCAGCAACATTTGCCGTGAAATGAACCTGCCCAAGGGGGAAGTACGCGCTGCCATAAAAGCCGCGCGGCGCGAGCAGGAACATTATCTGAGCGAACTTCGCAATGAGGCGAAAAAGCTTTATGACGCAACAAGCCGCCAGGGAGGCTCGCTGGTTGTGCTCGCTGGGCGTCCTTACCATGCCGACCCCCAGGTGCATCATGGCCTGCCGGACTTCATAGCCTCGCTTGGAGCCACGGTTTTGAGCGAAGACTGTCTGCCCCGGACGTGGCTTCAGAAGATGCCCGTTCCCGGCCTGCGCGTGCGAAACCAGTGGACCTATCCCGCGCGCCTTTATCGAGCCGCTGCCTGGGTGGGCCAGGCCACGCACGGCAATGCCCGCGTTGAACTTGTTCAGCTTACGTCATTCGGCTGCGGGCTTGATGCCATTACCTCAGACCAGGTACGCGAGCAGTTGCAGGAATGCGGCAAGCTGTACACCCTGATCAAAATGGATGAAGGAAACGCCCTGGCTTCGGCGCGCATCCGCATCCGTTCCCTGCTGGCCGTAGCCCAGGGACGCGGAGAAAAAAACATTGTCCACGCGCCGCCTCCGCCCCCTGCTGTCTTTACCAGGAAGGACGCCCAGTCAAGGCTCATTCTTGTGCCGCAGATGGCTCCGCTGCATTTTTCGCTGATCACGGAAGGCGTCGCGGGCAGCGGCCACAGCATCAAACTGCTGCCCCATGTCAATCCCGAGGCCATCAGCCTTGGTCAGGCGTATGTGAACAATGATGCCTGCTATCCGGCCATTGTCGCCATAGGCCAACTGCTGCACGCCCTGCAGAGCGGCGAACATGACCCGCAGCGCGTGGCGCTTTTGCTTTCACAAACATGTGGCCCCTGCCGCGCCAGCAACTATCCGGCCCTGCTGCGCAAGGCTTTGCTGGAATGCGGCCTGGATTCCATCCCCATCCTCACCTTGAGCACTGCTGGAACAGAGGGACATCCCGGCTTCCGGCCCGGTCGCGACATGCTCCACCGCATGCTGCTCGGCATGCTCGGCGGTGACATGCTGCAGCGCCTTTCGCTTTTTACGCAGACGTATGAACGGCACGCCGGCGATACGGAAGACAGAACAGCCCATTGGCTGCGCGTGCTTTCTCCCATTGTAAGGCAAGGCGATGCCAGGGCGTTCCGCCACAGCATGGAGCGCCTCGTGCGTGACTTCGAGCAGATAAGCCTGGGTTCAGGACGCCGTCCCCGCGTTGCCGTTGTGGGAGAAATTCTGCTTACTTACCATCCGGACGCCAACCGGCATATTGTTGACATTATTCGCCAGGAAGGCGGCGAACCGCTGTTGCCGGACATTACAAACTTCATGCTTTACTGCCTGCGGGACTCCATATACGACTGGCAACGCCAGGGCGGCAGCGCTCTGGGTGCTCTCGGCAGCGCTTTGATAATCAGAAAGGTGGAAAGTCTGCGCAAAAGCATGCGGCAGGCCCTCGGGCGCTCATCTCTGGCAGACAGGGTCATGCCGGTGGCTCATGTGGACACCCTGGCCCGCATGGGCGAAACCATGCTTTCACTGGGGAACGCCGCTGGCGAAGGATGGCTTTTGCCTGCGGAAATGCTGGAATTTCTCAATCATGGCGCAAAGGATATCCTTTGCCTGCAGCCCTTCGGCTGCCTGCCCAACCATGTGGTGGGTCGCGGGACATTTAAAACCGTGAGGCGGGCAGCGCCCCAGGCCAATATCATGGCGATTGACTATGACCCCGGCAGCAGCGAGGCCAATCAACTGAACCGTATCCGTCTTTTCATGGCCATAGCCAGAGAAATGGCACGGGAGCAAGGCATCTTGCGGCTTGGAGACCTTCAGGACCAGTCGGATTTTGCCAAAAAACTCTGTGGGGTGACATAGGCGTTTTTCAGATACAGGCTGCCGGCAGCCTCGCTTCGGTCCGGCAGGATTGCCGCAAAAGCATGCTGCGGACGCTGGGACTGTCTGCGTCCGCAGTATGGAATGAAGGGCCGTTGTTAAAATCAGTTGCGCTAAAAAACACGGGTGAGAAAACAGCCCTCAGGCCATTTTCTCACCCGTGAAATATAACAGCTATAGTGTGCGTTATTCGCGCGGGGGAAGTTCGCGGCCGCTCTCTTCAAGGCGCTGCAAAAACTTGTCGCGGCATTCGTAGCTGCAGAAGCGATGGACGGTTTCCCCGTCACGCACAGAAATATTGCCCTCAACAGAAACATAGGTTCCGCATTCGGGGTCTTTGACCATCTCGCCTGCGGCAATCTTGCGTTCCAGTTCGGCAGCGTTATCCTCTTTGTTTTCTTTCTTCTTTTTCAGCACATCATTGGCAAAAAGGCGGTAAAGGGCATAGCCCGCCAGGATAAGAATTAGCCACTTCCACATCTGTCATGCTCCTTAGGTCCGTGCAAGGCACGGGCGCGTACGGCTCTGGTGCGGCTTCCGGCAACATTCATGAAAGCCGTGGACAAGATTACCACAGGGCCTGCCTTCAGTCACTGAAAAATTCTCTGCCCGTCCTTTTTGTACAGCAGTCGCGAAAGCCATTCCGAAGCAGGTATGCCGTCAATGACCGCGTGAGGGGCAACATCAAGCAGCGGCACAAGGGCAAAGGCCCTCTGTGTCAGGCGGGGGTGCGGCACAAGACAGTGAGGGTCTTTGCTGCGCGTGGAGCCAAACAGCAACAGATCGACGTCAATGGCTCTGGGTCCGAAGCGCAAGGCCGGGTCCGTGCTGCGAACCCGCCCAAGGTCTGTCTCGATATCCAGCAGGGCATCCACAAGAGAGCACGGCGTCCAGCAGGCGTCGGGAAAAAGCTCGATCACCTGATTGAAAAACCATGCCTGATCGGCGTAGTCCTGCGGCTCGGTGCGATAGATAGACGACGACGCCCCGATGCGCATGTGTGGCAAGGCGGCCAGCCCCTGTCGGGCGCGTGCCAGCATTTCTTCCGCATTTGCACAGTTGGACCCAAGACACACATAGGCCTGCAGGGAATCCCCCGACGAATTTTCGGACATATGCCTCTCCCCTTTCAAAGGGGTGTTTGTTGCTGTTCCTGCTTTATCTATGTGCGGTTGTGGATAGCACAGGCGCAAAGGGAACAAAAGCCTCTGCGTGCGCGTTTTGCACCGCATACGGCTGTGGAATATGTAAAAAACTTGCCCGTCCGGCGCAAGGCGGCTAGCATGCTTGCATGATCAAGCAAGACACGGCCCCATCCTTCCTCTGTCCGCTGGCCCCCCTGCTGCCGCTGTGGCAGGACTATCTGCTGGCCCAGCGGGGTTTGTCGCCCCAGACTGTCACCTCTTATGGGCAGGACCTTGAAAATTTTTTCCTTTTTCGTCAGGAGCTTGCCCATGGCGAGTCACCATGCCCACAGCCCGACGAACAGGAAATTTTTCTTTATCTGGCCTGGTTGCGCGCCCGGCAGAATACTGGGCGCACACTGGCGCGCCGTCTTTCAGCATTACGGGCGTTTTTCGATTTTGCCATACAGGAAAACGTCATAAAAAATAATCCGGCACAACTGCTGGACAATCCGAAGCTGCCTCAATATCTGCCTGAAGTGCTGAGCCGCGATGAAATGGAAGCCCTGCTGGCACGGCCCGACATGCGCGACAGGGGAGGCCAGCGTGACCGCTGCATGCTTGAGCTGCTTTATGCCGCAGGCTTGCGGGTGTCTGAACTCTGCGACCTGTGCCTGCCCGATCTGGATCTTCAGCGCGGCCTTGTGCGTGTTTTCGGCAAGGGGGCCAAGGAGCGCCTTGTGCCGCTGCACGATCTTATGCAAAGCATGCTTGAAAATTATATTCGTGACTGGCGTCCGGCTTTTTCGCCCACAGGCAACCAGCTTTTCGTCAATCGTTCCGGCCGCGCCCTGACACGACAATACATATGGAAAATGGTAAAAAAATACGCTGTGGCGGCAGGCATACGCCGTCCGGTTTCACCGCATACCTTTCGCCACTCTTTTGCCACGCACCTGCTCGAAGGCGGCGCTGATCTGCGGGCAGTGCAGCTCTTGCTCGGACATGCCGACATCAGCGCCACAGAGATATATACCCATGTGCAGGCAGAACGCCTGCGTGGCATTCACCGCAAATTCCATCCCCGGAGCCAGATGTGAGCCATGTGAGCGCTGCCAAAGCCACGCTGATAACCTGCCATGCCAATGCGGACTTTGACGCCTTTGCCGCCATGCTGGCTGCCCGTCACCTGTATAAACCCCATGTGCTGCTTTTTCCCGGCAGCCAGGAGCGCGGCCTGCAAAAGCTTTACGCCGCTCTTGATGTCCGGGCCTACAATTTTGCCGACAGCGCGGCACTGGACTGGGATTCTTTTGACCGGCTGGTGGTGGTGGACACGCGCCAGCGCGGCAGGGTCAGCCATGTGGCCCCTTTGCTGGATCGCCCGGATGTGCGCGTGGAAATCTGGGACCACCACCCGGAATCAGGTGACGACATCACCCCCGGCAAGCTGTATTTCGCCCCGACAGGCTCTGTCACGAGCCTCATCGTGCAACATCTCCGCGAAGCCGGAATCCGCCTTGAATCGGAAGATGCCACCCTGCTGG
Source organism: Desulfovibrio sp. 1214_IL3152 (assembly GCF_036763055.1). Taxonomy (NCBI): domain Bacteria; kingdom Pseudomonadati; phylum Thermodesulfobacteriota; class Desulfovibrionia; order Desulfovibrionales; family Desulfovibrionaceae; genus Desulfovibrio; species Desulfovibrio sp. 1214_IL3152. The sequence goes on from NZ_JBAIYW010000531.1 coordinate 6,226, forward strand.
GGCTTGGCATTTATGGTGATACCGGCTCCTTCACCTATTCGTCCACCACAACGGCGGATTTTGAGGCTGCCGCCTGGCTGCTCGGCCAGGGGATGGACGTTAACCGCATCAATGACCTGGCCGCTCACGAGCTGACCAGTCTGCACATACAGGCTCTCAACAGCCTGCTGGAGTCGGCAAGGTCCTACACCATAAACGGAACGCAGGTGGTGCTGGCCGAAGCCTCCATGGAGCATTACCTGGGCGACTTTGCCTACCTTGCGCACCGGCTTATGGAAATGGAGAAATTTATTGTTCTTTTTGCCATTGGCCTAATGGGGGACCGCATACAGGTTGTTGCCCGAAGCCGCAGTGACGCCATTAACGTGGGCGATATCTGCGCGGCCCTGGGCGGCGGGGGGCATGTTTATGCGGCATCGGCCTCTGTGCGCCACATGACCCTGCATGAAGTGCGCGATGCCATCCTGCGACAACTCTACGCGCAGGCCCAGCCGGACAAGACCGCGCGTGAATACATGTCTTCTCCGGCTGTGGGGGTGGAATCCACAGCCACCATACGCCAGGCGGACGAACTGATGCTGCACTTCGGCCTTAAGGCAGTGCCTGTTTTCATACCCGGCACACGCAGGTGCAAGGGCCTGCTGGACGCCCAGACTGCTTCGCGCGCCAGCGCCCACGGACTCGGAAACGCCCGTGTGGAAGACTACATGCAACGGCGCATACAGGCTTTGCCCCCGGAAGCGGTACTTAAAGACCTGACCGCCGCCATTGTCGGAGCACGCCAACGTCTGGTGCCCATTGTTGAAAACGAAGATGTGATCGGGGTTGTGACGCGTACCGACCTTATCAATGTTTTTGCTCATGAGCCGGGCAATTTGCCTGTGCTGAAGCATTCCTCCAGCAAGGAACGCCATGTGGGCAAGCTCATACAGGACCGCTTGCCCGCTTCCGCAAAAAATCTGCTCCACATGGCAGGCAAGCTTGGCCGCGAACTGGGCCTGCCCGTCTATGCCGTGGGCGGCTTTGTTCGCGACCTTCTGCTTAACAGGGCCAACCAGGATATTGATCTGGTAGTGGAAGGCAACGGCATTGCCCTTGCAAAGGCGCTGGCTGCGGAGCTTGGCGGAAGAGTGCGCGAACATCAGGAGTTTCTGACCTCAGTGGTCATCTTTAAAGATGCCGAAGGCCGCGAATCGCGCATTGATGTGGCTACCGCCCGGCTCGAATACTATGAATATCCCGCCGCGCTGCCTACCGTGGAGCTGTCTTCAATCAAAATGGACCTGTTCCGGCGCGATTTTTCCATAAATGCTCTGGCGGTGCGGCTGGACAGCACCCCATTCGGGCAGCTTGTGGATTTTTTCGGCGGGCAACGGGACATAAAAGAGCGCATCATACGCGTGCTTCATACCCTGAGCTTTGTTGAAGACCCTACACGCTGTCTGCGGGCTGTGCGCTTTGAGCAGCGTTATGATTTTCGCATAGGGGCAGGCTCGGAAAAGCTTATTAAAAATGCTCTTGGCCTGAAACTGATGGACAGGCTCAGCGGCTCGCGCCTTTTTCATGAATTCAAGCTGATCTGCGATGAGGACAATCCGCTGGCCTGCCTTGAGCGACTGGATCAGATCGGCATACTGCCCGCCATTGCTCAACAGTTGGCGCTTACGCCGGGGAAAAAAAGCATCCTTGAAGAACTTCAGGATATACTGTCCTGGTACCGCCTGCTGTATTTTGAAAAAATGCCTCAGTCCTGGCTCGTCTATTTTCTTGGTCTCTGCCACGGCCTGCCCTATGCGGAAACCTCCGTGCTCTACCGGCGCATGGGTTTGCCTGAAAACAAAAGAAACGAAATACTGGGCCAGCGCGAACAGATGCGTACCGTGAGAGGACGCCTGGAAAACCTGCAAAAGCGCCAAAGCGAGCGGGACTTCAAGGTAAGCGACCTGTGTGGGCTGCTGGCCCCTCTTTCGCTGGAATCCCTGCTCTATCTTATGGCCGAGACCAACAACGAAGCGCTGCAAAAAAAATTGTCCCGCTACATTACCCAATGGCGCCACGAAAAGGTGGATATCACCGGCGAAGACCTTAAAAAGATGGGCTTGCCGCCCGGGCCGCTTTTCAGCCACATCCTGCGCTCGGTGCTTCAGGCAAAGCTTGACGGCGAAGCACCGGGACGCGAAGAACAACTGGCGCTGGCGCGCAAGCTGGCCCACCAGCGGCCAGGAGGCTCAGCAGAAAAGCATGCAGTGGCTACGCGCAACAAATGATCAAACCGGCCGCGTCTTGACCCGGACTGCAGGCAAGGGCTGCCATTGAAGTTTTTTGCACAGATAATACACTGAATATGTTGTACATATTGAATATCAACATTTTATGCCATGTTCGTTTTCCGCTTGCTCCTGATGGTCAAGCGGTGTATAGAAAAAAACTATGAAACAATTGTGGGCGCCTTGGCGTATTGAATATATTCTTGGACCAAAACCGGACACCTGTGTGTTCTGTCTTCCCACCGGCACACAGGAGGATGAGCAGCGCCTCGTCCTGTACAGAGGGCGGCATTCTTTTGTTATCATGAACAAGTTTCCGTACAATAATGGGCATATTATGGTTTGTCCTTACAGGCATGTCATGAACCTTGCCGATCTGGACACCAGCGAAGCCCATGAAGTTATGGATCTTCTTCAGACGTGCTCCATAATATTAAAGAAGCACTTTAACTGTGAAGGCATCAATATCGGCCTCAACCAGGGCGCGGCAGCCGGAGCCGGCATCAGGGAACACATGCATTTTCATCTGGTTCCGCGTTGGACCGGCGACTCGTCTTTCATGGCTGTTTTTGACGAAGTGCGTACAATGCCTGAACATTTAAGCCGCAGTTATGCGGCGTTGAAACCATATTTCACGAAAGGCGCTTTGGCTGGGGAGCCATGCGGCGCCGGTTCCTCGCCTCATAAGGAAGGTTGCAGTCCGCAACAGAACAGTTGACGGAATCAGTGGCGAAGGAAGTGTTTTTTACGCCGGGCGGCGTGAAAAATTCGGCTGGAGAGCGCAAGCTGTGTCCCTCATGGGCGGGCGGCATTCTCAAAAAGCCCGTGAATTTTTTGAGATAGCTTTAGCCTGAGAGGAGTGTGTCTATGCGGTATATCAAGGTTCTCTTGCTGGCCGTCGTCTTTTTTCTTGCCCTCGTGTTCTTCTTTCAGAATCAGGGACCTCTTTCGCAGGACATGGTGTTAACGCTTCACCTTTTCTTTATTCCGCCCATGCATTCCATCCCGCTGCCGTTTTACTTTCTGGTGATTGTGGCTTTCGCCCTGGGCGCCCTGCTCACCTTGAGCTTCCTTGTGTGGGACAAGCTGAACCTTTCGGCCCGCCTGATGAAGCACAAGTGGCACATCAATAGCCTTGAACGCGAAATGGTCCAGCTTCGCAAGAAGGCCGACACGGAAACCGCAAAGCGGAGCTTCTTGCATCGGAACAAGGAAAAAACCGATGGCGCTCAGTCTGCTCCGGCTGAAGCCAAAGCGGTTGCAACAGGAGACGAAGCCCTTGCTCCTGACCCTGACAAGCATTAGACGTTTTTGTTTTTCGGGCGCTGCCGTGTGTTCTTCGGCAGCGCCGCGCAGCGGAGCAGACACGCACAGAGTGGCCTGCTCCGCTGTTTCTAACGCGGTTCCCGCGCTCCCTTTTGCCCTGAAGCACTGCCATGTCTGAACCCACTTTCAAGATGACCCCCATGTTTGAGCATTACATGAGCATCAAGGCTGATCACCCTGATGCTCTGCTTTTTTATCGCATGGGTGACTTTTATGAGCTTTTTTTTGACGATGCCGAGCTTGCGGCGCGTGAACTTCAGATAACCCTCACCAGCCGCAGCAAAGATCCGAAAAATCCCATTCCCATGTGCGGCGTTCCCTGGCATGCGGTGGACACGTACGTGGCGCAGCTGGTGGACAAAGGCTATCATATTGCTATCTGCGACCAGGTAGAAGACCCAAAGACAGCAAAAGGGCTGGTGAAAAGGGCCGTAACCAGCGTCAAAACTCCCGGCACTGTGCTTGATGATGCCAACCTGAGCACCAAGAGCCATAACTACCTTGGCGCTCTCTGCCCCGGAAACGATGCGGATAAAGGCGGTTTTGCCTGGCTGGACGTTTCCACAGGTCAATGGTCCGGCGTGGATTTCAAACGGCAGGCGGAACTGTGGCAATGGGTTCAAAAAATGGGCCCCCGCGAGCTTCTTGTTCCTGAAGGTTTTCAACCGCCAGCCCGCACGTTGCTTGAAGGCATACGCCTTGTGCGCCTGCCTGTAAGCCGGTTTGATCTCAAACGTTCCACGGAGCGCGTACTGGCTGCGCAGGGGGTACGCGAAGCCGCTGCCCTCGGCCTTGCAGGCCATGATGAAATAATGCGGGCGTGCGGCGCGCTGCTTGCGTATCTTGCGCAAACCCAAATGCGCAGCCCGGAGCATCTGCAGCCCTTCCAGCGTCTGGACTTGAGCCGCAGGCTTATCATTGACGAGGTTACGGAACGCAATCTGGAAATTTTCACCCGTCTGAACGGGCGCAAAGGCAAGGGAACCCTGCGTCATGTGCTGGACGACACCATGACGCCTATGGGCGGCCGTCTGCTGGAAGACATGCTGCGCCACCCCTGGCGGGAAAGCTCCCACATAGTCCGCACGCAGGACGCTGTGGAGTGGTTTTATGCCGATGACGGCCGCCGGGCCGCGCTGCGA
>NZ_JBAIYW010000537.1:0-10783 GCF_036763055.1 Desulfovibrio sp. 1214_IL3152
GCGACATACGCATCGAGCTTTCGGGCGATGTGGGCGTGACAGGCAGCGCCACCGCGCCCAAAGTGGACGGCCTGATCACCGTCAACCAGGGCCTCGTGCAATTGAACAAGCTGGCTGTGGGCGGCAGCGTCACCACCCTGCCCATCAGCGAAAGCCCCGCCCCCGGTACGGCGCAAAGCGTTTCCACCGCTGGAGCCGCAAGCGGCAAGCCCGAAGCAAAGGGCAGCCTGAACCTGCGTATCGTCATTCCCGGCCGTTTTCTGGTGGAAGGGCATGGCCTCAGCAGTGAATGGAAAGCCGACCTGCTGGTCTCAGGCACGCCCGAAGATCCGCAGATCACGGGGCAGATCATGGCCGTCAAGGGCAGCTTTGACTTTCTGACCAAGATATTCAAGCTCTCACGCGGCACAATCACCTTTGCGGGCGGTTCCCTGAGCAACCCTCTGCTGGACCTCAAGCTTGCCAATGAAACGCCCAATCTTACGTCCTATGTGAGCATCACGGGAACCGTGCGCAAGATGAAGCTTTCGCTCAGCAGTGAGCCGGAACTGCCCCGGGACGAAATACTCGCCCAGATTCTTTTCGGCAAAAGTACCAACGAACTTGGGCGGCTGGAAAACCTGCGGCTGGCCGGAGCCGTGGCGCAACTGGCGGGCTTCGGCTCGGGCGGCGGCGGTATTTTTGACGTCACGCGCAATGTTCTGGGCGTCGATGTGCTGCGTCTAAGCTCCACGCCGAGCAGCGGGTCCGGCGACCCGTCCGGTGATGAGGGCATGGGCGCAGGAACCGCCGTGGAAATGGGGAAATACATCACCGAGATCATTTATGTGGGTGTGCAGCAAGGTATGAAACAGGGCAGCACGGCCTTTATCATTCAGCTTGAACTGACCCCGCGCACCAGTCTGGAACTGCGCTCGGAACAGCAGAGCACCTGGGGTGGCATACGCTGGAAATATAACTATTAGAGCATTTAACACTTGAAATGCTTGCTTACGGCAGGCAAAAGCCTGCCTACTCGCATTTCGTGGCAAGGATTTTCCTGAAAATCCTTGCAGAGCAGTTAACTCATTTCATTCGTTAACTGCTCTAAAAGCAAATACGCCTGAAAGCAGACCCAAATGTTTCGCGGCAAGGATTCCATAAGAATCCTTGCCGCGTCTGCATGCAACCTACGGATAAACCGCTTTCTATCCCTTGCGCCTGCCAGCGATCTGGTAGCGCTTCTGGGCCGAAAGCTCGGCCTTGCGCAGGCGGATGGACTGGGGCGTTACTTCCACCAGCTCGTCTTCGCGCACAAAGTGCAGGGCGTGCTCCAGCGTCATCCGGCGTACGGGCGTCAGGATGACGTTTTCGTCCTTGCCTGCCGCGCGCATGTTGGTAAGCTTCTTTTCCTTGGTGGCGTTCACGTCAATATCGTTGTCGCGATTATGCTCGCCCACGATCATGCCTTCGTACACGGGATTGCCCGGTTCCACAAAAAGCACGCCGCGAGGCTCAAGGTTAAAGAGCGCATACGCCACGGCGCTGCCTGCCCTGTCGGCCACGATAGAGCCGGAAAAGCGCGTGGGAAAATCGCCACGCCATTCCTCATAGCCCTCAAGATACGAGTTCATGATGCCCGTACCTTTGGTATCCGTAAGAAATTCATCACGGTAGCCGATAAGGCCACGCGAGGGTACGGTGAACTCAAGACGTACACGGCCCGTGCCGTTGTTGACGCAGTTAAGCATGCGGCCCTTGCGCTGGGCCAGCTTTTCCGTAACCACACCCATGAAAATTTCGTCGCAGTCCACATAAAGACGCTCTATGGGCTCAAGAACTTTGCCGTTTTCGTCCTTTCTCAGGATGACTTCAGGGCGGCCCACGGAAAGCTCAAAACCTTCGCGCCGCATGGTCTCGATAAGAATAGCCATCTGAAACTCGCCGCGCCCCTTGACCAGAAAAGCATCCCGGTCGGCGGTGTCTTCTACCCGCACGGCCACGTTGCGCAGGGTTTCCTTTTCCAGGCGGTCGCGAATGGCGCGGCTCTGCACGATCTTGCCCTCACGCCCGGCCAGGGGCGAGGTGTTGATGCCAAAGCGCATGGCTACCGTAGGCTCGTCCACCCTGATGCGCGGCAGGGCGCGGGGGTTGGTGCTGGTGCAGATGGTATCCCCGATGGTCACGTCTTCAATGCCCGCCAGCACCACGATGTCGCCGGGGGTGGCTGTTTCCACCTCGGCAAGCTTCAGGCCGTCGTACACCTGAAGTTTTGTGGCGCGCAGGGCGCGCGGCTTTCCGTTTTCGCCAACGCAGGCAAGGGTTTCCCTGCTGTGTACATGCCCGTGCATAATGCGGCCCACAGCCAGACGCCCCAGATAGTCGGAATAGTCAAGGTCGGCCACCAGCATCTGGAAGGGCTGCTCGGGGTCGTGCGCAGGGCCGGGAATATGCTTCAGAATGGCCTCAAACAGAGGGGTCAGGTCTTTCTGCTCGTCATCAATGTTATTCATGGCTACGCCCTGGCGGCCAATGGCGTAGAGCACGGGAAACTCGAGCTGCGCCTCGTTGGCGTCCAGATCGATAAAAAGATCGTAGATTTCGTTAAGCACTTCTTCGGGACGGGCGTCCTTGCGGTCGATCTTGTTGATGACCACCACCACGGGCAGTCCGGCTTCCAGTGTCTTGCGCAGCACAAAGCGGGTTTGCGGCAGGGGGCCTTCAGAAGAGTCCACCAGAAGGATGGCCCCTGTGGTCATCGAAAGCGAACGTTCCACCTCGCCGCCGAAGTCCGCGTGGCCCGGTGTGTCGATAATATTGATCTTGACGCCGTTCCACGAAACGGCACAGTTTTTGGCGGCAATGGTAATGCCGCGCTCACGTTCCAAATCCATATTGTCCATGACGCGGTCGTCCATCTGCTGGCCGGCGCGAAGGCCGCCGCCCTGCCTGAAAAGCGCGTCCACCAGAGTGGTCTTGCCGTGGTCAACATGAGCTATAATGGCGACGTTGCGAAGAGAATCGTTATGATGCATGGGCGCTTTGCCTTTTAGTGTAAAAAAATGAGTCCGGGCTGCGCTTGTACGTACTTTTTAAAGTTTTGTCATCATTGCCCGTATCAGGCGGCCCAGATTTTTACCCGCCTGGGCGGCCACAAGAATAATTTCTTCCAAGGGCGCCGGGGTCATACAGTCCGGCAAGTTTTTATTTGAAATACATGAGAGGCCAAGCACGCGCATACCCAGATGACGCGCCGCAATGACCTCAAGCACGGTGCTCATGCCGACGGCGTCGGCTCCCCATTGCCGGTACATGCGCGTTTCGGCCGGAGTTTCCATTTCAGGCCCGCGCACGCCGATATACACGCCGCGTTCCAGCCGCAAGCCGAGCCTGGCCGAGGTTTCCATAGCAAGGGTACGCAACTCGGCGTCAAAAGGCGCGCTCATGTCGGGAAAGCGCGGTCCCCACTGATCGCAATTACAGCCGAGCAGCGGCGAATGTCCCGTATGGTTGATAAAATCGCTCATGCACATGATGGAACCGGCGTCAAAATGAGGATTAAGCGCCCCCGCCGCATTGGTGATCACAAGCGTTTTGACGCCCATGGCCGCCATGACGCGCACCCCCATGCACACTTCGGCCGGGCTGCGGCCTTCGTACAGGTGACAACGCCCCTGCTGGATAAGCACGGGCCGTCCCGGGGCATCGTCCTCACCGCAGGATGAGGGAAAACGCCCCCACACAAAAGCCCCCACATGCGAATCCACGCTGGATACGGGAAAACCCGGCAGGTCGGCATAAGGAATGGCTACCCGTTCCGTCAGCCTGTCCGCCAGGCCCGAAAGGCCCGTACCCAGAACAAGACCAACGGGAGCGCTGTTGTCTTCTGCCGCCGCCCCGGTGATTTTTCGCATGCCCATAACCTGTGAAAAGGTACAGGGCGCAGCCTCCAGAGCCTTGCGCAGAGCCGCTGCGGCCGACTGGACTTCTTGCGGATTTTGCATATTATCCCTCCTGATTTTAGAGCAGTTTCTTCTTGAAGCTGCCCTGACGGCTGCGTGAGTAAGCGCAATTTATTTGCGCAGTTAAGCGAAGAAGCGAGAGTGTCTTAAACTTTGAGAATGTCCATTCTCAAGGTTAATCTGCTCCGGTTGCGCTGCCAAGCGGCGCAGGGAGCGCCAGAATGATGTTCTCAAAGATACCGTGCCCCAACGGGGCGACAGCGGGCAATGCCGCGCAATAATCGGGGCGACTTTTTTCGTTCGCCCGCAGTACTGCGTGTGGATTTTCACACGGAAAGTGCGTATGCTCGGTTGATACGAATCCTGTATAGCCCGCCCGGCCCAGTCCCACAAGGGCAAACCGGCGGGCCGGACTACGCTTCGGCGGCCACGCTCCGTGGCCGCGCCGGAACTATCAGACCAACAACTACCGCTTGCGCCCCCAAGGCGCCACATAATGAGGGAGACAGGCTTGGACAACGCTCAGGAAACCATTCCCCTGCACAAGCATAAAATTCTGGTAGCCAACCGCGGCGAAATCGCCATGCGTATCATGCGGGCCTGCCGCAAGCTGGGCGTGGCTTTTACCGCCATATTCACCGCCGAAGACGCGGCTTCGGGCCATGTGCGCCTTGCACGCGAAGAAGGCGGAGAAAAAAGCCTTTTCCGCGTTTCTTCCTACCACGATGCCAATGAGCTTATGTCTGTGGCTGACGAGGCAGGCTGCACCGCCGTGCATCCCGGCTACGGTTTTTTTGCCGAAGACTTCCGCTTTGCCCGCCGCGTGACCAAACGCGACCGCAAGCTTGTCTTTATCGGCCCCTCGTGGAAAATCATCCGCGAACTTGGCGACAAGATCAATACCAAACGCCTTGCGCGCAGCCTTGGTGTGCCGACGGTTCCCGGTTCTGACCGCCCCATCTATGATGAAATGGAAGCGGAACGCATCGCCAAAAGCATCTTTGAATTTCAGGCCCAGCAGGGCATCAGCCGCCCGCTGGTGCTGGTCAAGGCATCGGCTGGCGGCGGCGGCATGGGCATTGAGGAAGTGTATGACCCGGATCAGTTCCGTTCCGTCTACCGCCGCATCCGCAACTATGCCCTGCGCCAGTTCAAGGACGAAGGCGTGCTTATCGAGCAGCGCATTACGGACTTTAACCACCTTGAAGTACAGGTTGTTTCCGACCGCACAGGAACCAGTCCCGTGCATTTCGGCACGCGCAACTGCTCCATCCAGTCCACCGGGCTGCAAAAGCGCGTCGAGGTGGCCCCCGGTTTTGTGCCGGAAGAACTCGACTACACTTTTGACGCGGGCAAGGTGCTCAAGGACATCGTCCACTACTCCCTGACCATGGCCCGCAAGGTCGGCTACGACAACGTGGGTACATGGGAATGGATCGTCACCCGCAAGGGCGAGCCGTTCCTGATGGAAGTAAACACCCGCATCCAGGTGGAAAACGGCGTTTCGGCCCGTATCTCGAAGGTCAAAGGCCAGGGCGATGTGGATATCATCGCCGAGCAGATACGCATCGGCCTTGGCGATCCCCTGGGCTATGGCCAGGACGACATCACCTTTGACGGCGTGGGCATTGAATACCGGCTCATTGCCGAAGACCCGGACAGCAATTTCACCCCCTGGGTGGGACGCATCGAGCGCTTCCAGTGGAAAGAACAGCCCTGGCTGACCATGCTCACCCACGTTCCGACCCGGGAGCCTTACGAAATTCCGACAGAATTTGATCCCAACCTGGCTCTTGCCATCATATGGGGCAAAGACCTTGAAGAAGCCAAGGCCCGTGGCCTTGAGTTTCTGTATGACCTGCGCCTTGAGGGGCATAACGGCGCGGGGGACACCCTGAAATCCAACGTAAACTTTTTAGCGGCCAATACGGAACGGATTCTCCGTTTCTGACCAAAGGAGGAAACTATGGGGACCTCCCGGTTTCCCACATGCGCTGCCTGCCCCTTCAAGCGCGAAGATCGCCTGTGCGTCAAAGCCGGCGGCAAACACCCGGCCAACTGCCCCGCTGCCCTGCGTCACGACCTGGGCCATGAGGCGCTGGACTGTTATAAAGATGACACATTGCGCATGGCGCGCGAATCGGCCATTGTTGAATACAATTGTTACACGACGCTGCCCGGCGGCACGCGCATTCCCTGCCACCCGCGCATTCTTGAAATTATGGAATACGCCACGGCTATGGGAGACAAACGTCTCGGACTTCAGTTCCGCATTGGCCCGCGTGAAGACGCCGAGGTCTCTGCCGACATTTTCGAGGCTCACGGTTTTGAAGTGGTTTCGGTTATCTGCAAGGTCGGCAATGTATCCAAAAACGCTCTTGGCATTGACGCCGGGCACATGCACAATCCCGCCAGGCCGGAGACCAGGTGCAAGCCCGTGCTGCAAGCCAGGACCATGAACGACGCCAAGGTGGAACCCAATGTTCTGCTGGGCCGGTGCGTGGCGCACGACACTCTCGCCATGCGCTATCCTGAGGCCCCCACAACCGTTCTGGCCGTCAAGGATCGCATGCTTGGCAACAACCCGCTGGCCGCCCTGCACTCATCCTGCTCCAATTACCTCAAAAAACCCGTTTAGCGGCGCACGCGAGTTATGGACAACAATATAGAGAAACGAATCCAGAGTCTGCGCGACAGGCTCAGTTATATGGTGGACATTTTTGCCGGCAAGCACAAAGACAATGCGCAACTGCTGGAAGAAAAGCTCACCTCTTTCGCGGCACGCGCCCGCGCAGGGGAAATTGAAGACCCCTATGCGGAGCTGGCGACGGTTGAAGACCTGTTCTGCTATGTGGAGCGCCGCCTTGAGGGCAGCATTACTCCCATGGACAAGGTGCGCATCGTTCGCCACCCGCAGCGCATCTGCCTGCGGGACATCCTGGAAAACGTCTACGACAACTTCACCGAAGTCGGCGGACAGGACGAGCACAGCCTGGACCCCAGCATGCTCATTGCCCGCGCCGTCATTACCCGGCGCAGGGGCAAGAAGACCTATACCCAGTCCGTTATGGTCATCGGGCAGGAAAAAGGCCACGGGGCGGAATTCCGCAACGGCGGCTCGGTCAAGCCCTGGGGCAACGCCAAGGCGCAGCAATACATGCGCGTGGCGGAAACCGAGGGCATTCCCGTACATGCCTACATCTTCACGCCCGGCTCGTATCCCATTGAGGACTACCCCGGCGCGGCGCAGCAGATCGCGCGCAATATCTACAGCATGGCCGGTCTGCGCGTACCCGTCATCGCCGTCATTTCCGAAGGCGGCTCCGGCGGGGCCGAGGCCATCGGCCTTGCAGACAAAAGGCTTATGCTCTCGCACGGTTACTATTCGGTCATTTCGCCCGAAGGGGCCGCCGCCATTGAAGGCCGCCTCAAGGCAGGGCAGCGCGCCGCCCCCGAACTGATCGAGCACTGCGCCCAGAACCTCAAGATCACCGCGCAGGACAACATCAAGTTCGGCTATATCGACCGCATCGTGCAGGAGCCGCCCCTGGGCGCGCGCCCCTGGCACTTCGACTTTTTCCGCACCCTGCGGCAGGAAGTCATACGCGCCACGGACGAGGTGGTGGTCTCCACCCGCGTCATGCCCATCCTCAAGGGCTTTACGCTTTCGCGCCTGCGCAGGCCCGATGCCAACCTGGACGAAATGCATACCCGTTGGGGGCTTTCCTCCAAGGCCAAAGACCGCCTGCGCGAACGCCGCCAGCAGAAGTTTCTGCGGCTTTCCCGTCAGGCGGCACGGGACCGCAGACCCTTCCTCACCAAGATGGCCGGTGCGGCCTGGGACTGGATATCCAAGCCCTGGGTCAGCTTCAAATACGATTTCTATCGCAAGCACCAGCGCCGCATCCGCACCTTTATGGAAGAAATGGGCAACGAATGGGACGTGTTCAAGGGCCGACTGCTGGCTCCCTGGCACAAGCTCACCCACAAACTGCCCGGCAAGCAGGACAACAAGGCCAAGGAACTCATGGCCCTTTCCACCTGGGCGGACGATTCGCGCCGCCTCAAGTGGAACTACATATCCCCGCGCTACAAGGCCGACCGCACGGTCACCTGCCCCAACAGCGCCTCTTACGGCTGCCTGGACCTGTGGGGACCCGACCTCTTCGCCGAATTCGCGGGCGTGTGCAGCCACTGCGGTTACCATTTTCCGATGGAGCCGGAATGGTATGTAAAGAATGTCTTTGACTCCGGATCGGTCTTTGAGTTCAACAGCGAAATTGAAGCGGGCAACCCGCTGGATTTCCCTGATTTCAATGACCGCATCGCCGCTGCCCAGAAAAAAACCGGGGCCAAAAGCGGCTGCGTGACCTTTGAGGCCCGCATCGACAACACCAAGATGGTCGTCGCCATGCTTATGGGAACCTTTCGCGGCGGCTCCGTGGGCGCGGCCGAAGGCTACAAGTTTGTGGAAGCCGCCCAGCGCGCAGAGAAAAAGCGCTATCCCTTCCTGGCCTACGTTCACGGCACGGCGGGCATACGCATTCAGGAAGGCACGCACGGCGTCATACAGATGCCGCGCTGCACCGTGGCCGTGCGCCGCTATATTGAATCCGGCGGTCTGTACATGGTGCTTTACGACACCAACTCCTTTGCCGGGCCGGTCGCCAGCTTCCTCGGCTGCTCGCCCTATCAGTTCGCCGTGCGGTCCTCCAACATCGGCTTTGCCGGACCGGGGGTTATCAAGGAAACCACGGGGATGGACATCCCGCCCAAGTACCACCGCTCCTACCGCGCCCTGTCGCGCGGACACATCCAGGGCATATGGGACAGACGGCAGGTGCGCGCCAACCTCAAGCAGGCTCTGCTCACCATCGGCGGCAGAAACCTTTATTACCGGTAGGCGGTGTTATAATGGTACAGATGCGTAATCAATCACTGTCGCCATCTCTAAGGCCCTGCGGGCCTAAGACCTGCCGCGCTCTGCTCACCATCGGCGGCAGAAACCTTTATTACCGGTAGGCGAAAAAGCATGCCGGGAGCGGAGAGCAAGGCGTTGTGACCAGATCATGACGCCCGTTCCCGGCCGTAACAATCGCTGTAGACAGGGGATACGTTCAACGCGGCCCAAATGTGTACCCGTGCGCGCCCGGTGTGTACCAGAGATGCCCCGTTGCATGCGGGCAGGTGAACACGGTGATGCGCACCACGCACACGGCCCACAGCGAAAAGAACGGGGCACGCAGCGCCAGCGCAAACGCGGCCCGAAAAGACCGTCGCACGCAGCAGGACAGCCCCGAAAGAAACCAAGCGCCCGCGCCGCTCCGGCGGCACGCACGCCCAAGCATATAACGGACCAAGCATGATCAACATATCTTCACTGCTGGACGAGATAAAGGCTTCGCCCTACCGCGAAATCGTCATCCGCACGCCCCATACGGGCCGCGTCACCTTTGCGGAACTCAGGCAGGGCGATCAGGCCCTTGGCCCGCAGGGCCAGTGGAAAGAAAAGCCCGGCACGCTCATTGCCACACTGGAGCGCGAGCACAATCCCAAGCCCATCTGCGCGCCCGAAAAAGGCGAGGTGAGCGTCATACACAGCGAGCTTGAAGGGCAGTTTGTGGAGGCGGGCGCACCCCTTGCCGTGCTGCGCCACATGCTGACCAAGGATGAGGTGCAAAGCATCATCCTGAAAAAAACCCTGCACCTTTTCCGCGCGCCGGAACGGGCCAAATACTATTTTACACCTGAAGTGGACAAAAAAATCCGCGCCGCCGACGCCCAGTCCGTGGCAGTGCGGGACGGCATGGAACTGCTCATCATGTCGCGCATGAAGCGCGAGGTTCCCCTCTGCTACACGGGACCCGACGGGGTAATCTATGCGGTCTACTTCAAGATCAACGACAACATGGACGCCGGCGCCCCGCTTTTGGGCGTATGCCCCAAGGACCAACTGCCCGCCATCCAGGACGTGATCATGCGGGTGCAGACCGAATGGACAGAAAAGGAATAGAACCCGCACCATTCCGGCTGGTCAAACCCCACGGAGGCTACTTATGGGCAAGGCTTTGCAGATTCGCGTCACTGCCGTGACATGGAATGAAGACCTGCTTGAAAAACTGTGGCCCAAACTCACAGAACTTGCCTTCAGCGTACCCATCAAGCACGAAAAGCACGGCGTTCTTGAAATGGTGCGCGCCCTTGGCGACGGCCTGCAATTTCTGCCCTGGTCCGAAGCCAGGCGCAAGGCCATGGGGCCGGGCATTGAAGAAGCCGTGCGCCTCAAGCAGGCACTGGAAACGGCGCTGGCCGACTGGCAGCCCCGTGAGGCCAATATTTTAAGTGACAAACTTGAAGACGTGCTGGATACTCTTGAAAAGGTCTTTGTGGCCTGAGATATCCGGAACAAGAAGTATTTATCGGAGACTTTCGCATGCTTAATAAAGTCATGATCATCGGCCGTCTGGGGCGCGACCCCGAATTGCGCTATACCCAGAGCGGCTCGCCTGTGGCGAGCCTCAATATAGCCACTGACGAATCTTACACCGACCGCGACGGCAACAAAGTGGATCGCACCGAGTGGCATCGCGTATCTGTTTTCCAGCGCCAGGCCGAGAACTGCGCCAACTACCTGACCAAGGGCAGCCTTGTCTACGTGGAAGGCAGCCTGCAGACCCGCAAATGGCAGGACCAGCAGGGCCAGGACCGTTACACCACCGAGATCAAGGCCCAGCGTGTGCAGTTTCTTGACCGTAAGAGCGATGCCCCGCGTGGCGAAAGCGGCGGCGGTCGCGGCTATGAGGACGATTACGGCGCGCCCGCGTCTCGCGGAAACGCCCCCC
>NZ_JBAIYW010000276.1:0-10635 GCF_036763055.1 Desulfovibrio sp. 1214_IL3152
CCACAGGGTGCGGAAGTCGCGCTTGCGCAGCTTGCGGCCCACATAGGCGTACTGCAGCGAACGTTCAACAGCCTCGCGGGCGGTGCGGTACAGACGGCTGCGGCCGCCGCGAAAACCTTTGGCGGCGGTCAAATATTTCTTGTGACGACGATGACCGGAAAGACCTCT
Source organism: Desulfovibrio sp. 1214_IL3152 (assembly GCF_036763055.1). Classification (NCBI taxonomy): domain Bacteria; kingdom Pseudomonadati; phylum Thermodesulfobacteriota; class Desulfovibrionia; order Desulfovibrionales; family Desulfovibrionaceae; genus Desulfovibrio; species Desulfovibrio sp. 1214_IL3152. The sequence goes on from NZ_JBAIYW010000276.1 coordinate 169, forward strand.
CTTGACACGCATGGTGTGACCTCCTTCTCCCAACCAGGCGGAGGAAAGCCCGTTGGGGGGTGTAAAGTATCATGCCCCTCGATGAGGGGGTACGGATTGAACGTCTGTTACGGCTCCGCACTCGCCGCGACGCTTGCGCGTCTTGAATTTTCCAGGCCGACTGGCCTGGGCCGCTGCTGTTATCAGATGCATGCCCGGAGCAGTAGCCTGTGCGGGGAGTTCAAAAAACGCACCGCTCAAGGCCCGCAGGGGAACCTTGCAACCGGGACAGGCAGGCCGGGGCAAAGCCCTAGCCGTTGGGCAGCATGCGGCGCACGGCCTTTTCGTTGGCTTTGTCCACGGTGGTGGACTGACCCAGGCGCATTTTGCGGCTGGCGGCCTTCTTGGTGAGGATGTGGCGCAGGTTCTGGCGACGACGCTTGAACTTGCCGCTGCCGGTCTGCGAAAAACGCTTGGCGGCGGAACGCCGGGTTTTGATCTTGGGCATGGCGTACTCCTTACGAAAACATATACCCGGCAGGTCTGCGGACGCGCCAGGGGAAGGGCATGATGCCCCAAAGCGCCATAAGGCGCAAGAGCCGGAACAACTTCAATGTAAAATTGTTCCCGCAAACGGGCGAGCAGGCGTTTTTCCCTGTGCTGCACAGGCCGCGCAGCTGCGCTTTTGGCGCTGGAATGACGCTTTCAGTTCTTGAAAATCCAGATTTTCAAGAACACCTGCTCCAATGTTTTTTTGCCGTGTGAAGCCGGTTATTTTTTGGGAACCAGCATCATCTGCAGGGTGCGGCCTTCGGCGCGGGGTTCCTGATCGACCTTGGCGATGTCAGCCAGGTCCTGAACTACCCGTTCCAGAATGGACATGCCGCGATCCTTGTGGACAATTTCGCGGCCCCTGAAGAATACCGTTATCTTACAGCGGTCGCCTTCTTCCAGAAAGCGGCGGATGTGGCGGACCTTGGTTTCGTAATCATGGTCATCCGTCTTGGGGCGGACCTTGATTTCCTTGATCTGCACCACAGCCTGGCGTTTTTTGGCTTCCTGCTTTTTCTTCTGCTGCTCGTATTTGAACTTGCCGTAGTCCATTATGCGGCAAACGGGCGGCTCGGAGTTGGAAGAAACTTCCACCAGGTCCATGCCCGCTTCTTTTGCCATCGCAATGGCTTCGTTACGTTGCAAAATACCAAGCTGCTCGCCATCGGCGGCGATCACGCGCACTTCACGGGCGCGGATCATTTCGTTGCGACGTACGCTGTCTTGCGGCATGTCGCGGCGGAATCTCATGTTAGGCGAAGCTATAGCGCATCCCTCCTTGTTTGAAAGGCTCTTCGGCGTCCGTGCGTATGAGCGCGGCGATTTCCGCTACGGACTTGAGCCCCAGGTTGTCTCCATTGCGCAGGCGCACATTGGCGCCGCCCGCCTGCACTTCCTTTTCTCCCACAACAAGAATGTACGGAACTTTTGCCAGTTGGGCCTCACGCACCTTGAATCCCAGTTTTTCATTGCGCGTGTCGGCCTGGGCACGGATGCCCAGGGCCTTGAGTTCCTCAACCATGCCGGCGACGGCTTCGTCCCCGGCTTCGGTCACCGTGAGCAGGCGCGCCTGCTCTGGCGCAAGCCATGTGGGCAGCGCGCCGGCGAAGTTTTCAACAAGAATGCCGATAAAGCGCTCAAGCGAACCCATGATGGCGCGGTGCACCATGACCGGGCGGTGGCGTTCGCCGTCCTGTCCCACATAGGTGAGGTCAAAGCGCTCGGGCAGGGTAAAGTCCACCTGAATGGTGGAACACTGCCACTCGCGGCCGATGCAGTCCAGCAGGCGCACGTCGATCTTGGGACCGTAAAAAGCGCCGTCACCTTCATTGATGGTGTAAGGCAGCCCCGCCTTTTCCACGGCCTGCACAAGGGCGCTTGTGGCCGATTCCCACGCTTCATCCGTGCCGATGCTGCTTTCGGGCCTGGTGGACACCGCCACCTTGTATTCAAATCCGAAGAGATTCATAAGGTCGCGAATGAGATGGATGACCTCAAGAATCTCGCCTTCAAGCTGTTCCGGCGCGCAGATGATGTGGGCATCATCCTGGGTGAACTGGCGTACACGCAAAAGGCCGTGGAGCACGCCGCTTTTTTCATGGCGGTGAACCACGCCAAGCTCAAAATAGCGCTGCGGCAGATCGCGGTAGCTGTGCAGTTCGTTGCCGTAAATAAGCATGTGCGAGATGCAGTTCATGGGCTTGACGCCGTAGGCGTCTTCCTCGATCTGCGTAAAGTACATGTTTTCGCGGTAATGGTCGTAGTGCCCGGACTTCTGCCATGTTTCAACACGCAGAAGCTGCGGCCCCTGAACTATGTCATAGCCGCGTTTGAGATGTTCTTTGCGCCAGAAGTCTTCAAGAATGGTGCGCACAAGCATGCCCTTGGGCAGCCAGAACACCATGCCCGGGGCCACGTCTTCCTTGAAGGTGAAGAGCGAAAGTTCGCGTCCGAGCTTACGGTGGTCGCGGCGTTTGGCTTCTTCAATCTGCTTCAGGTGAGCGGCCAGGGCTTTTTCATCCGCAAAGGCCGTACCGTAAATACGGGACAGCATACGGTTTTTTTCGTCACCGCGCCAGTAGGCTCCGGCAACGCTCATAAGCTTGGAGGCTTTGGCAAAGCCCGTATGCGGCACATGCGGGCCGCGGCACAGGTCTGCAAAGCCGCTGCATGTGTAGACCGACACGGTGTCCGCATCAATGCCTTCAATAATTTCGACCTTATAGTCTTCGCCCATAGCCTTGAAGCGTTCCACGGCCTCGGCCTTGGAGAGCTCTTCGCGGGTAAACGGCTCGCGCGCATTGGCGATGCGCTGCATTTCCGCTTCAATGGCGGGAAAATCTTCGCTGGAAAAGGGCTTTTCCACATCAAAGTCGTAGTAAAAGCCGGATTCGATGGAAGGCCCGATGGTAACGCGGGCTTTGGGGAAAAGCTGTTTCACAGCCGCCGCCATGACGTGGGCGGTGGAGTGACGGAGTATCTGCAGGCCCTCGGGCGAGTCGGCGTACACCGGTTCCAGGCCGGTGCAGCCGGCGGGAACCGGAGAGGAAAGGTCAAGCAGTTCTTCCGCGCCTGCAGCAGCGCGGGCGGCCACAACGGCCTTGAACTTTTTGCCGCTCAAGGCTTTCTGGAGTACGGCGGCCACGCTGTCGCCAGCCTGCCCCTCTACCATTTGCCCTTCCACACGGACTTCCATGACTATCTCCTTGCGTCGCCGGAGGCGCTGCCCGGCCAGACAAAAAAGCCAAAACAAAATGGGGAGGTAAACCTCCCCACTGCGCCGATACCGGTCATTCGGCCGCCCTGCGGCAGCCTGTGCTATGGGCGGGGCCAAGGCCTTCCGCCGTTTAGGGGAACCATCCCCGAAGTTTCTTTTGGTAGGAACGAGCAGACTTGAACTGCTGACCCCTTCCGTGTCAAGGAAGTGCTCTAGCCACCTGAGCTACGCTCCTACATGAGGCAAGGGGTTATATAGCTACTCATGCCTGGCCCGTCAAGAATTTTTTGTGTATTCCCGCATTTTCTTTGATTTGCTCGCAAAGTCCATTTTTTAACGTACGGGGGCTGACCCGCCGGATTTGTGTTTTATATTTATATATGCGAGCGCGGAAAGGCCGGTGGAACAGGGGAGACGTCCGGTGGGTGTTGAGCCTGTCGCCATCAGCAGAAACTGGTTTCATCAGGCACGGCTGGTGAATGCTTATGCAGCCGTCTGAAGGTTCAAGATGTAAATGTTTTAACCATAGGAAAATAGTATGGGAATGATCAAGGCCATCTGTACCAGCCCCAAAAAAGGTACTGCCAAAAAAACCGTTCCTTCCGCCGTGTTTGTAGTGGATCACGGCATTGAGGGCGATGCCCACGCCGGAAAGTGGCATCGTCAGGTCAGTTTGCTTTCCTGGCAGGCCATTGAGGCATTCAGGGCCAGAGGAGCCGTGGTTACGCACGGATGTTTCGGCGAAAATCTTGTTGTGGACGGCATTGATTTTGCGGCCCTGCCCGTGGGGACACGCCTGCGCTGTAATGACGTGCTTCTGGAAGTGTCGCAGATAGGCAAGGAATGCCATAACCACTGCCAGATATACCACACGATGGGCGACTGCATCATGCCCCGGCAGGGCGTGTTCGCGAGAGTTTTGCGAGGCGGTCTTGTGCGTTCCGGGGATGTGATGGAAGTGTTGCCCGCAGGGGCTGGATGCGACTGCCCGGAAGCCGGACGACAGGCCCAAGAGGCCAGTTCGTAAGCCCGCGTGCGTAGTGCGTTTTCAACGCGCAAACCGAGGAAGTTCATCACATCATGTCCGCAAGCCCGCGCGTGTAGCGCGTTCTCTCTTTGTGACCGGGCGGGATGCGGGGGAAAACCATGAGCCTGCGTATGAACCGGAGGTAGGCCGTGCCGGTTGCACAGGGGGGCGCTGTTCGTGTTTTTTTGCCGGCACAAGGTGCGCGATAGAACCGCCGTCAAAGAGCTTGACAGCCTTGGTGGTGGGCTTGATTGCCGCGAATTACGGTATCTGTGAGGGGAATGGGCGAATCGGAAATATTGGAAATGCGGCTGACCCTGCTGCAACAGCAAGACATGGAGAAATTGAAAAGCACCGCAGAGTTGATGAAGGCTTTGAGAGACTTGCACGGGCTTATCAAGACCGCGACCTTGAGCGTGAAGCAATCCGCGAACGAAGTAAGGGCATATCCCGCTGAAGTTATCTCCCAGGCGACGGCAAAGGTGGAAAACTCGGTAAAATTCTGCGTGGAGGGCGCGGAGCGGGCGCGGGACGTGTACAACGCCGCTCAACATCTCGTCACTATGGTGGAGAAGCATATTGTATGGTGGGTCATCATTCCGTCCATACTGTCGCCCATGGTCATCGCGGCCATTCTTCTGTGGCTGATGCCGTGATAGGCGCGGCTATTGGATCAAGTTCATTTCCCGAAGGAGTGAAACCACGTCTTCCCGTAGCGCCTTTGCAATTTCAATAAACTCAACCACGTCTAACCGGCGTTCTCCGCTTTCATACTTTGAGACAAAAGATTGGGGCTTGCCCAAAAAGTCGGCGACGGCTTGTTGGGTAAGTCCTTGTCGTTTTCTGGCGTTGATGAGCCCTTCAAGAAAGGCCTCATACTCTCGCGTGAAGTTGGATTTCATGGGTATCCTCTTTTGGGATAACCCTATTGCGAGTTGCAAAATATCCCAAAATAGGATATTTATTTTTGTGCAAATCCTCCAAACGAGAAACGCATGATCGCATCTGAGGAAATAGGCATGATTGTCGCCCGGTTGGCGATATTATGATGAACGCTTCCTCGCGGAGTTGCTTCAAACGGCCAGCGATGCGGGGGAAGGGCTGCGGCCTGACGATCTGGAAAAATTGGCGCTTTGGGCGACGCTCATGCGGGCATTACGTTCAAGTCTCGCGGCACATGAAAAGGAGAACAGATGAACCGTTTCAATCCGCCGCTCTGTGAACCGTGCCTTCTGTCGCACAATGCCTCCGTGGCGCGCAGGCTTTACATTGACCTTGCCGTGACGGCCATCATCTTTATCGGTGTGGCCGTGTTTGTGGCGTATAACGCGCAGACCAATAAAAGCGGCGGCATCGTTGTCGGCTTGATGCTGGCCGGGGCCTATTGGGGCTGGCAATTCCTGAGCCGTATTCCGGTGCCGGTTATCCTGACATCCGGCGCGGGGTTCATCATGTATCTCGGCATCAAGCTTTTTCTTTCCGTTATGGCGGGATTTATCGTCGCCCCCTGGCAGATATTCAAGCGCATCAGGGAGAATTAGCTCCATCAAGATCCTCGAAAGGGATGTGACGGCCGGAAGGGCGTAAAAATTATCGCCGACGAAGCATCGGCGCACAGGTACGACTCAAAGGCGGTTCATCCGCCTTTTTATTTCTCTAGACTCTTTTCTTGCGAGGTTCTCGCCCTCAGGATATATCTTTTCCAGATGGACAATGTAAGCCCGGAAAAGCGAAGCTGGACTATGGCCCAGGTGAAAGGGCGCAATACGGGGCCGGAAAAGGCCGTGCGCTCCCTCCTGCACCGTATGGGGTACAGATTCAGGCTTCAGCGGGCGGACTTGCCGGGCAAGCCGGATATCGTCTTGCCCAAGCATCGCACGGTCATCTTTGTTCACGGCTGTTTTTGGCACCGCCATACTGGCTGTAAACGCGCCACTATGCCCGCTACCAACATCGATTATTGGAATCGGAAATTTGAGCGGAACGTGACGCGAGACGCGCAAAATAGAATTGCTCTCGAAAGCGGTGGCTGGCGCGTCCTGATAGTGTGGGAATGCGAATTGAAAGATTTGGCGGCCCTACAGGCCCGTTTGTTTGATTATTTCAACACGCTCCGCGTTGACGGCGCATGACAATTATGAGTTTAGCCTACCAAACCCTGCAATACAGCGTTTCCTACTCGGCGTCTGAGTTGCCGCAGGAAGACGCGCGCCCGCCGTTCCTTGAGTTTTTTGCGGGCAGCGGCTTGGTAAGCCATGCTTTGGCTCCATATTTCAGCGAAGCGTGGGCAAACGACATTTGCCCTAAAAAAGCCGCAGTTTTTTGGTCCAACCATGAAGGCGCTCCTTTCGCCCTATGCTCCATCACCGATGTAAACGGTAAACGCCTCCCATCAAGCGTCCTTTCATGGGCCAGCTTCCCTTGTCAGGACTTATCTCTTGCCGGCAACGGCAAAGGCATCAGGGCCAAGCGTAGCGGCCTTGTCTGGGAGTGGCTTCGCGTCATGGACGAAATGTCGCAGCGGCCACCGCTTTTGGCGGCTGAAAACGTGGTCGGCCTTGTTTCCACTGATGAAGGCGCTCATTACCGGGAATTGCACACGGCTCTCGTGAAACGCGGCTACAAAGTCGGCGCCATGCTGCTTGACGCTGTTCATTGGCTCCCCCAGTCTCGCCCCAGGGTGTTTGTGGTTGCAGTTGACGCCCAAACGTCCATTCCGCAAAATCTTGTAGCCGGAAAGCCGACCTGGGCGCACCCCGCCGCTATTCAGAAAGCTGCTGCCGGACTTGATGGCTGGGTATGGTGGAATTTGCCAAAGCCAGAAAAGCGCGGCCTGACTCTTTCCGAAGTAGTGGATTTCTCATTGCCCTGCCAGGATGCGGCCACCAGCAGAAAAAATCTAGCGATGGTTCCGCCCGCGCACATGCGCAGGCTTCAGGAAAGCGGACTTCCGGTAGTCCCTGGATATAAGCGCATTCGGAACAAGAAACAGGTTCTTGAGCTGCGTTTTGACGACATTGCCGGATGTCTGCGCACCCCGGCAGGCGGCAGCAGCAGGCAGTATCTTGTGATTAAGCAGGGCAAAGAGTGGAGGACGCGCATCCTCAGCCCCCGCGAAGCGGCAAGGCTTATGGGAGCGCCGGAAACCTTCAAGCTTCCCGGCACCTTCAACGATGGCTACAAGGCTATGGGCGACGCGGTAGCCGCTCCTGTCGCCGCGTACTTGGCAAAACACCTTCTCTCCCCTCTTGCGGCGGTTTGCGATGACCTCTCTTGAAAAACGTCTGACAGAATTTCGTGATGCGAACTCCCTGAGAAGCAAAGGCCAACTGGCCGTCATGTTGCACATCACTCGGCTTGCTGCCGAAAACGGCCTTCCCATTGATCCGGAAACCTTGCGGACTGACAGGGAAGGACAGGTCAAAGGGCTGGGCAAGGGGCGAGTGCAGAATATTTTGAAAGGCCACGGCATTACTCGCGTGCTCGCCGAGGAAGGCGGACGCACCAGCCGGGGAAGCCTTGGCAACGCCTCTGATTATGCGATTTTTTTGAACGCGCTGCATACAGAAAAGATGGACGACTTAGCCGCCATTGAAAAGTGGTGGATCGCCCGCGTTCAGGACTATTTCAGCAGCAAACCCTTCACTCTCAAGTTTGATCCGAGCAAATCTTTGCGCTCCATCGTTAGCGACCTGCTCGCCCAGGCCGTGAAGCGCCAAAAAGACAATCCTGGCACTACCTATGCTGGCACTGTGCTACAACACCTTGTCGGCGCCAAGCTCGACTTGATTCTGCCGGAAGATAAAAGAGTCGCCCACCACGGCGCGAATGTGGCGGACTGCCCCACCGCGCGTGCTGGCGATTTTGTGCTTGATGACGTGGCTATCCACGTTACGACAGCCCCTTCTGAAGCGCTTATTCGTAAGTGTAAAGATAATATTGACGCTGGAATACGTCCGATTATCGTGACTATTGCAGAGGGCCGCGCTGGCATTGAATCTATTGCTAAAGGCTTTGAAATTGAAGGACGTATTGACGTTATTGAGGCTGAGCAATTTATCGCTACGAACATCTTGGAATGGAGCCAATTTACTGAAAAATCTCAACGCATAGAGGTCATGCGCCTTATTTCTAAATATAATGAAATTGTTCAACGTGTGGAAACTGACCCTAGCCTGACCATCATTATCTAAGGCAAAGCATCCTCTATTTCTTTGAGCTTTTTCGCATTCCTAAATAAATATACCAACGGTGTTCCAGGATATTTTTCCTCAGCGACATCATAAACAGCGTTAAACAAGGTTGGAATGGTTGCATCCACCGTTGTCATGGCCGCTTCAATTTCGAACTGCTCACTACGTATTTTTGACTTTTCTATATTTTTCAAGCATTGAGCAGCAATAAATATATTGCCATAAACAGCGTATTGTTGTTTTCTTTTGTCATCTACGGCGCATTGCCGAATATTTTCTTGAGATTTTTCAAACAGACAGAGCAGATGTTTGACGTAATATGGAGAGTTGGAATGATTAAAAATTAGTTTGTATGGTACCCTCTCAATATCATCCCATACACGGCCAATTTCCCTTTTTGCAACAGCCACCAAGTTAATGTCACCTGTGTCTGCAATAAGAGCTTGAGCAACATAAGTTAAGTCGTAACAATTTTCCCCTTGCACCTCATCGCCAGCTTTATAAACATATTTAATGCCAAGTATATCAAGTCCTTCTTGGAGCTCTTTTTGATAGGGGTCCAATGCGACAAAGTCTTTTCTTTCGATTCTATTCTGAGTGTTTGCAGCTTTTGTTATTGATCGAGACAAGTCGCTGTCATGCTGTTTTGTCTCGATAAATTTTGCAAAAACATACGCCACATCTGTTTTATCTTTATCTTTTTTGTATACCCGATGACAAGCTCCAACCGTCTGCGCTCCATTAACAACAGCAAGACCGTTACATTCAAACACTCCGCTTTCTCGCGAAGAGCCACCAAGAGGCTTCTTTTTTATTTCATTAGCAATCAAAGTTATACCATTATTTAGATAGCAAAAAAGCTCTGGAGCATTCACAATGGAATCCACAATCATATTATTCACATCAGTATCCCCTTTAAAAGAACGGATATTCGGCGTGAATAAAGAGTCCTGATGCTTTTCAAATAAAACAGCCAAATCAGAAGCTGCGACAAAGCCAAAGTAAGCGTCATCACCGGCACTCGCAATTTTTGTCCAATCCCTAATGACCACATCCTCGTTGACTGGACCACGAGACTTAGAAGCTACGTCATAAAGTCTGCTTTGATTGGCAACTTTTAAAGTCATTATGTCATCGCCGTCATTAATACGGCCTATATATTCAGAAAATATAGCTTCTACACTGTCAGATAATATATTGGTGCTATTGTACGTCGGGCAAAGAACTATCTTAACACTTGCATCATTTGTTATCTTGTCTAGTATGTGCTTCTTTTTTTTCACATCCGTGTTAAATCCATCAAAATCAAGCTCTAGTAACTTCTGTACGCCATGGATCAGTTTATGCGCGGCAGCTTCATCAAGGGTTTTGTTTCCCTCTCTACTCCATTTGGATTGGACAAAATAAACGGTATTTGTATAGCCATCGTAAGAAATGGCATCTATGCCGTTGTCGCCACCGCCATCTACGACGGCTCCTGCGGCATCCTCAAACCCACACCCGGTAAATGAAATCACAGCTAATGCCGCGATACCGCGGGTCAAAAGGGTTGTTGCGCGGTCATGTTCGCTCACTTGCGAAACATCTATGAGGCCTGTAAAATTTTGCTCAATATAAGATTTGATTCTGGAATTCTTAAGAGTGGACATAGTGTCCTCGTAGATTTTGAGTTTTTATATATGTAGCCTCTGAAGGTGAGTAGCGCAAATTGGGGAAAGCGGCACAATGGTGGCACCGTTTTACTATAAACAAAAAAATACGGCATCATTCGCTTTTGCGTTATGCCGTATTTCCTTTAAAATAAATGGTACCCGGAGCGGGACTTGAACCCGCACACCTTAACGGCCAGGGATTTTAAGTCCCTTGTGTCTACCGATTCCACCATCCGGGCGTTTCTGCGTCTGGAAGTTGCGCAGTGTTGGCCTTTCCGCCCTGCGGGCAGGGCGCATGCGGGTTTATTCCGCTTCTTCGCCGCCTGATGTGGCGGCAGCCCCGCCGGT
>NZ_JBAIYW010000211.1:0-10436 GCF_036763055.1 Desulfovibrio sp. 1214_IL3152
CGCGTGCATGTGCTTGGGCCGCGCACGCTCAGGGAATATCGGGAGCTTTTGCGCTCCTCTACGGCCTATGTCTACCTGGCCGCGCCCCATGCGCTGACCACCGGCCTGCTGGAGGGCATGGCCTGCGGAACGCTGGTTATCGGCTCTGATACGCCGCCTGTGCGGGAGATCATCCGGGACGGCGTCAACGGTTTTCTGTGCAGCTTCTGGGACGCGGAAGGCATGGCGCGCACTATAGCCGATGCCTTGGAAAATGCCCCCTCGTTGGGACAGGTTCGTGTTGGCGCGCAACAGACCATATTGCGCGAGTTCGATGCTGAAATGCAGACGAGGCGGCTTATGAGCCTTATCCTGCACAGCATGGAGCAGAAGAAAAATGAAGAAAGCGCCGACACATAACGCTTTAGATTTTAAGCCTTAACCCTTCAAAAAAGCCGCGCGTTCCCCAATGTCTTGCCTTTTACCGGCGTCGCCCGACGGCGCACTCCCCCCTCCGGATTGAGCGGCAGGACGGCTGCCAGAGTCAAGGACGTTTACGTCGCAGCATGTTTTTTCCAGCATGCGGCATTTTCGATAGAGCAGATTACCTTTGAGAATATACATTCTCAAAGGTAATCTGCTCTACATCTGGAACGTACATTCCCAAAGGCGCTCTACATCTAGGTGATAAGCATTGCCAGGCGGGCCTCAAATTCGTGCTCGGGTTCAGGCCGGGCATAGTAGTAGCCCTGGGCCTTGAAGCAGCCAAGCCGCATGAGGATGGCTGCCTGCTCGGCGGTTTCGATCCCCTCGCAAATCACTGACATTTCAAGATCCAAAGCCATGCGTATGATATTGCCGAGCACTGTCTGCGCTCTTTGGCCGGGCAGGTCGCGCAAAACAAAGCTGCGGTCGATCTTGATGACATCGGCATTGAGCATTTGCACAAGCCCCAGTGAGGAATAGCCCGCGCCGAAGTCGTCAATGGCGGTCTTGAATCCGTACTGTTTGAGCTGGATGAGACGCAACCAGGCCGCTTCGGGATTTTTCATGATGACGCTTTCGGTTATTTCCACTTCCAGCAGTTCGTGGGGGATGGCGTAGCGGTCGGCTATTTCTGCCAGTTGCCGGGGAAATTCGGGCCGATCGAAATGTACGCGCGAGAAATTGCATGAAACCGTATACAGCGGCAGGTTGCGCAAGCGCCAGCTTTGCATGGCTTTGCAGACCTGGGTGAACACGTGCATGTCAATGTCCATAATCAGGCCGTTGCGCTCGAAAAGGGAAATAAAGCTGTCGGGCATGAGCAGGCCGCGAGTGGGGTGGTTCCACCGCACCAGAGCCTCACTGCCGATAATGGCGCCTGTGCGCATGTCCACCTTGATCTGATACCAGGGAACCAGCTCGCCCTCCTTGAGGGCGGTTTCAAGCCTGCCGTTAAGCTCCTGGTGCAACAGGGCCTCTTGCCGCATATGCTCGTCATAAAGCATCAGACGGGTGCTGCCGTTGCGCTTGGCCTCGCGGCGCGCATAGTTTGCCAGGTCAAGCATGAGCTGTACGTCGCGCCCCTCTGTGCCGCTGACAATGTAGGCTCCGTATACCGTTTTGATCTTGTACGGCATTTCTTCCTTTTGCCGCCAGATGTCCAGGCTTTCATCCATATGGCGCAGCCGCGCCAGCAGCAGTTCCCATCCCTCATAACGCAAAAACAGCGAGTACATGTCGGCCGAAGCACGGGCGCAAAGCTCGCCTTCGGCCACATTGTTTCGCAAAATGTCGCCGTAGGCACGCAACAGGTTGTCCCCACTGGAGAAGCCGAACTGGTCATTGATGGCCTTGAATTGGCTGATATCGCCAAACAGCAGAACATATGCCTTTTTGCCGGTATTTCCGAGAAGTTTGGCACAATCCTGGCGGAATTTGTACAGATTGGGCAGGCCGGTGAGCATGTCACGGTGCAGCAGCATCTGTATGCGTTTATTGCTGCTGGACTTGATGGCGAGGTTGATGCCCATGAGCAGGGTGACAGTGAGAAAAAACAGCATAAGAGCGCTGAAAGCGCTTATGGGATTCTGACTGATGAATTCAGTGAGCGAGGTCTCACGCTGCAGGGGATCGGTGTCGGATGCCATTGCGCCAATGGCCCCGACGGGCAGCGATTGCAGGCCCTTGTCGAGGATGGAGTACAGGCGCAGGTCTGCATGACGCGAAACGCCCATTCTGAGGTTGCTGAAGTACTTGTCCGCCGGATTCACAGACAGGCCCGCATAACGCGGGTCTTTCAGCAGGTGGGCCGCAGCGTACACGTCGGTATAGGTCGTGTCCGCTTCGCCGTTGACGAGCGCGTCAAGGCATTCGGTGAGATTGTCGTAATAGCGCGCTTCTTTATCATTGTTGTCGGCGGCCACCTGGGCAGAGATCAGGCAGCCCCGGCGCAGCGCCATGCGCCGTCCGTTCTGGGGCGAGCCGTCATGGCGGTATACCTGAACCACCGCCGTGCGCATATAGGGCCGTGTGGTGCGTATGCGCAGTTCTTTATCCCATAAAAAGTTTCCGGAAAGAGCACAAACAATGTCCGCCTCTCCGCTGGTGACCATGCTCAGGGATTGGGCCATGGGCATGGGCATGAACTGGAAGTTGAGTCCCGTCATTTTTGCGATTTTATTGAACAGGTCAGCAACCGTGCCTGAAAATTCGCGAGTTTTCTGATTTTCCCAGGTCAGGGGAGGGCAGTCGGGGTCATAGGTAACGATAACGGGCTTGCCTTCATTCAGGTACAGATGCTCATCAAGGGTAAAAAGAGGCTGTTCGGCCATATTGACGGAAAGATATTTGCCGTACAGCTCATGAGTGGCAGCAATGCGTTGCGTGATCCGGCGCTGCTCTGCGTTGAGCATGGCAAGCAGATCCGGTTTCTTTGGGGTAACGGCAAGATAAAAGGGTTCCGGAGAAAAATGGGCCACCACGCGAAGGCTTGTATTGATGTTGGGCTGGCTGGTGGCGACGCCGTCCACTTCCTTGTCGTGCAGGGCCTGTAGCATGGACGCGCGGCTGGTGTAGGCAACGGGGTGTATGTTTATGCCCAGGTTGCGGGCATGGGCCGCAAGGGCTGGAACGTCTCTGCTGCCGAGAATGACGCCTACGCGCATGCCGTCAAACGCCGTCTGCGTGTCGTGACTGTAGCGTGTGTCGTCCGATCTGACGGCAATGGTGACAAAGGAAATGGCAAGGGGCAGGTCGGGAAAGAGCATGGTGTCTTCCCGGTCGGGCAGGTAAAAGGTGCAGGGCAAAAGGTCTATCTGGCCGCGCTCGAGCAGATGCAGGCCGCGAGCCCAGTCGCCGCAGTCCACAATTTTATAGCGCATTCCCGTATTGACTGAAATTTCATGCAGAATCTTAAAGACCGTTCCCCGGTAGTGTCCGGTCCGGTCGCGTGCCATATAGTCGCCAAAATCAAAAAAGCCCACGCGCACGACCTCTCCGGCAAGAGCGGGCGTGGAAAAAAATAAATAGAAGAGTATGGCGAGAAGCGGCAGAAAAACTCTGTATTGAAACTTCTTCATGAGCGCTTTCCTCAGGGGTCGCAGGTCGTTAGGGAAGCGTTTGCTCAATGCTGCCAGGGCAGACATGTCATGTGGGCTTTGAGGTTTGCAGGGGCCGTTGCTTGACTTCGGGGAGTGCGACGCAACCGGCGCACGGGTAAGAGAGTGTGTCTGCATATCACAGCATTCTGGTATGACAGGGGGCCAGTTTGGGGATCTGTCGCAACTGCACGGCAGATCCGCAGTAAATTGATAAATCACTCTACCTTTATGGAATTGTTGATGCAAGTATCAAAAGTTTATTGCACCTAGTTTATATTTTTAATTAGGGATATATTGAGTTTTTTATAGTTAATACCTTGAAATAAAAGTAGAAAAATATATATTCGCTAAAGGGGGCGATATCGTCCTGGTAATGATGTCAGTTCGTATTGTTACTTTGTAGCGCACGGTAGAAAGAAGGCCGCTCATTTTTTAATGTATATTTTTATAAATATGTACTTATATATTTCGCTATGGATATCATATATTAAAGTTGTTGGCGTATATTTATATTTTATTGATGCTGTTTGTTGGTACTTATATTTATGAATTAATAATCATGTATTATTAATGTATGATTATTATATGTAATGCATAACTAGAATATTGTGATCAATTTTTGTTATATATAAATATAGCAATATTTTAAATTTATGCACATGAATGTTTTAAAGTTTGTCATTTATGTAAAGTATATATGTACTGGAAAAATAAACAACAGGAATTCTTGATATATGGATAGTTTTAAAGAAGTATTTTTCGGTTCAAGGCGGCAAAAAAATGATAAATATTGGGAAAATGTAAACTATAGTTCTCGATTTGTGAGTGCTATAGTTCATATTCATCGGCATGTTTTGGTGTAATTAAACCTTATGAAAGTATATCCGTACCTTTCGGGCGCCATTGCAAGGGTGATTGAGGCCCTGCGCGCAGAATGCGGCATGACCAAGTCATCATTGGCTGACTTTGCCTGTCTCGAACGACGCTATCTGCGCGATATTGAACAGGAACTGAAACGACCGACGGTCAATGCCGTCTACTCTATCTGCGAGGCGCTGCGTGTGCCGCCGGAGGAGTTTTTCAGGAGGGTTTCGGAAGAAATTGAAAAAAAGCGAAACAGCGAGCGTCGCGTTCATTGCGGAACAAGCGCGCCGGCCATGAAAAAAATTGATGCAAAAAAGGCCTGAGAGAGGAAGGCGCGGGCAGCGGCCGGCCGCTGCCCGCGTTTCTGTTTTGTGAAGACTTATTGGCCGAGGCAGGCCCGAACGGCGGCAAGAAGCTTGTCAATGGCTTCAGGCCGCGCGCCCTCACCCATGACGCCCACACGAATGACCTTGCCGGCAAGCGCCCCAAGGCCGCCCGCCACTTCGATCTTGTGTTTTTCGCGCAGGCAGGCGCGCAGGGCGTTGGCGTCCACGCCCGCAGGGGGAATGAAAAGGTTCACCTGCGGGGCCGCACCTTCCTTTACATACATGCTGAAGCCCATTTCCGCCAGGCCGTCCGCCAGGCGGCGATGCATGGCCTTATGGCGCGCAAAGGCCGCATCCAGCCCTTCTGTCAGCAGGTTATCCAGGGCCTGATGCAGGCCGTAGTACATGTTGATGGGCGCGGTATGGTGGTACACGCGGGGTGAGCCTTCCCAGTACTTGCGGATAAGTGAAACATCAAGATACCAGTTGGGAACCTTGTGTTTGCGCTTGCTCATGGCCTGCATGGCGGCTTCGGAAAAAGAGGCGGGAGCAAGGCCGGGAGGTACGGAAAGGCACTTTTGCGAACCACTGTAAAACGCGTCCACTCCCCAGTTGTCCACCTGCACATCCACGCCGCCAAGGCCGGCCACACTGTCTACCATATAAAGCGTGTCGCTGCCCTTGACCAGTTCACCGATTTCGGCAATGGGATTGTTGACGCCCGTCGAGGTTTCGGCATGCACCACGGCCAGAATTTTGTAATGCTTTTTGCCCAGTTGGGCTTTGACATCCTCAACCTTTACGGGCGTACCCCAGGGGCTTTCCACCACATCCACCTCCGCGCCCAGGCGTGAGGCCACCTCGACCATGCGGGAACTGAACACGCCGTTGTTGACCACAAGCACAGCGTCGCCCGGTTCCACAAGGTTTACGAAGCAGGCCTCCATGCCCGAAGAGCCGGTACCCGACAGGGGAAAGGTGACCACGTTGCCGGTTTTGCACACGGCACGAAGCTGCTCCTGGATGGCGTCCATCACCTTGATGCAGTCGGGGTCAAGATGCCCCAGGGTGGGCAGGCTCATGGCCTGGAGAACATTGGGGGCAACGGGGCTGGGGCCGGGGGCCATCAGCAGAACATGGTCAAGCGATCCCAAAACTGTACTCATGGCGGTCTCCTGTGGTTGACGGCTAATGCCCGTCAGGGCTGGTTATTCCGACGCCCGCACGGACGGGCGTCCGCCGCGCGGCACGCAGCTTAAAATTTTTATTTTTCAAATAAATTTTACGATACCATGCGGCATCTGTCCAGCGGGCGGATGTACTTTTCGCACAAAGGGACAAAAAAATGCTGTCCTGCGCCACATGCCCGTAAAAGACCGCACAGAGCGGCGCGGCATGTTCCGGCGGCTTTTCAAAGCTTCATTATCCTGATATGCCTTGCCGAATCATTTTAACACACGAGCCGGCTATGAAAAAAGAAACACCAGAGCTTCACCGTGCCTTGAAAAACAGGCACATTCAGTTGATCGCCCTTGGCGGCGCCATTGGCACGGGCCTTTTTCTCGGATCTGCGGGAACCATCCAGATGGCCGGGCCTGCCGTCATACTGAGTTACGCCATTGGTGGCTTTATCGCCTTTCTCATTATGCGCCAGCTTGGCGAAATGATGGCTCAAGAGCCTGTGGCCGGCTCGTTCAGTAACCTTGCCTACAAGTACTGGGGCGAGTTTCCCGGTCTTCTTTCCGGCTGGAATTACTGGATTCTTTATGTGCTGGTGGGCATGTCGGAGCTGACGGCCGTTGCCGTTTATGTGCAATACTGGTTTCCGGGCATAGAGCCGTGGCAGACCACGGCTTTTTTCTTTATTCTCATCAATGTGGTCAATTTGGCTCAGGTGGGCGTTTTTGGCGAAATGGAGTTCTGGTTTGCCTCCATCAAGGTGGCGGCTATTGTGGCAATGATTGCGCTGGGAACGTTTCTGCTCGTCACCGGGGGCGCCGGACCCGATGCCAAGGTAAGCAATCTCTGGGAGTATGGCGGCTTTTTTGCCAGGGGCTGGGGCGGCGTGTTCACCTCGCTTGCGGTGGTGAGCTTTTCTTTCGGCGGGCTTGAGCTTGTGGGCATAGCTGCGGCGGAAGCTTCCGATCCGCAAAAAACCATTCCCAAAGCCGTCAACCAGCTCATCTACCGTATCCTGATATTCTACATCGGTGCGCTTACGGTGCTCCTGATGCTGCACCCCTGGAACCAGCTTGGCGCTTCCATGGGCAAAAGCCAGTGGGCCGAGGCTATGGTAGCCAGCCCCTTTGTGCAGATTTTTGACCTCATCGGCATTCCTTCGGCCGCGCATGTGCTGAACTTTGTGGTGCTGACCGCGGCCCTTTCCGTTTACAACAGCTGCGTTTACTGTAACAGCCGCATGCTTTACGGGCTGGCGCTTCAGGGCAACGCGCCCAAGGTTCTGGCTGCTGTGAGCGCCAGGGGAGTTCCGGTTTACGCGCTGATGATTTCCTCCGGCGCAACCCTGCTGTGCGTGTTGCTGAACTTCGTCATGCCCGCCAAAGCTCTGGGGGTGCTCATGGCGCTGGTGGTGACGGCCCTTGTGATCAACTGGGCCATGATAAGCCTGACCCACCTGAGGTTCAGGGCCGCCAAGGCAAAGACCGGGGAAAAGATAGTTTTCAAGGCGTTCTGGCATCCCTGGTCCAACTATCTCTGCCTGATCTTCATGGTGGTGGTGTTTGTGGTGCTTGTGCAGATTGATATGGCCGCTTCCGTCTATGCGGCGCCCATCTGGCTGCTCTTTGTGTGGTTTGGCTACAAGATGAAGAAGCACTATACGCAGTAGCGCCAGCCCCGGTTTTGCGTTTTGGCCCCCGCCCGCTTTCCGGCCTGACCGCTTTCGCAGGCAAGGTCCCTTTGTGCCAAAGGGACCTTGCTTTTTTGCGTCCGGCCGCCTGCGGGCATAGCCGGCGGACGAAGACGTCGCCAGACGGTTCACTTTTGCAGAGGCGCGGGCTATCATGGCGGTCTGCCGTTTTTTGGGCAGCGCGTCTGCGGGTACTGCCCGCCCAGAGAGGAGATAAAGGTTCACGCCTATGCAGGACAAAAGTATTTTTCAGCTCAGCCGGGGCGAATGGGCTTTGGTGGGTATCACCATCATATGGGGTACAACCTTTCTTATCATTCGCAACGCCCTGGACGTGACCGGGCCACTGTTTTTTGTGGGCCTGCGTTTTGGCTCGGCGGCGTTGGCGCTGACCCTGGTTTCTCTGCCTGTCCTGCGTGGCCTGACCTTGCACGAGCTTTTTGCCGGTTCGATCATCGGGTTTTCGCTACTGGGCGGCTATGCCTTGCAGACCTTTGGCCTGCAAACCATTACCGCCAGTAAATCTGCTTTTATAACAGCGTTTTATGTACCTACAGTGCCGCTGTTGCAATGGCTCTTCATGCGGCGTCCGCCCAGCAAGATGGGCTGGCTCGGCATCGGCTGCGCCCTGCTGGGGCTGATCATGCTGGCCGGGCCGGACGGCGTTTCGCCGGGCTTCAGCACAGGGGAACTGCTTACCTTGCTGGGGGCCGTGGCATGCGCGCTGGAGATCCTGTTCATCAGCTATTTTGCGGGTACGGTTAACGTGCGCAGGGTTACTGTGGTGCAGGTGACTGTGACCGCCTTGCTGAGTTTCAGCCTGATGCCGCTGGCAGGGGAATCCGTGCCGGAATTTTCCTGGCTGCTGGCGTGCAGCGCCGGGGGCCTGGGGCTTGCCACGGCCCTTATCCAACTGGTCATGAACTGGGCGCAGAAAAGCATTTCGCCCACAAGGGCCACCCTGATTTACGCGGGCGAACCTGTATGGGCGGCCATTTTCGGGCGCATGGCCGGTGAAAGACTGCCTTTTTTGGGGCTTGTGGGCGGCGCGTTTGTGGTGGCGGGTGTGCTTATAAGCAATCTGAACCCGCGCCGTAAGGCAAAGAAAAAAGAGTCCGTATAGGCGGCGGGGCTGTAGGCGACAGAGATCTGTTGGACGGCAGTGGCAGAGAGATGTCGGGCAACACTGTCCGGTAGGCGGGCTTAATCTGTCGTATGTCCGCTCTTTGGAACGGGGCAGTGGAGCCAGACCCGTGCTACGATGACTGTCCGCCGTGGGCTTGAGCGGTGCTGTGCATGCTTCGCCTGTGTCCATGCCGTCTGGACGCCCTTGTTTTATATATATCTATAATTGATATCTGATGTCGTAAGAAGAGGTGCACAGCGCAGTTCTTTACGGCCTGTTTTTTGCGCCTGTTTTGCTGGTGCGTATGGCTCTGCAGCATGGGCCTCTTTGTGGGTTTGGCCTCGCGCACTGTACCCTTTTATTGATGTAACATATTTAATTAATTTATATTTTTATAGTATTGAAGTAAATGCGGCCTTAGGGTGTTTGTGCGTGTTTTCAGAATATTTTTTCCGTGTTGACGTAAAGCCGAGAGAAGGGTATCTAAAACGAAATTCAATTTTAATTTCATTATATATCGGGTGTTAGTATGTCGCACACAAAAACTCTTCAGACGGTCGGCACGGGCCGGACAGTCTTTGTCCTTGCCGTCAATGCGGCAGAGGCAGAATTGCAGCGCCTTGAGTCCATCGGCGTTTTACCCGGCGTGGAACTGGACGTGCTTGCCGATAACGGCGGGCCAATTCTTGTGGCAGTGGGCGAGGCACGGGTGGCCGTGGAACGCGAACTGGCCGCGTCGGTTATTGTTGCGTAAGCAAGGAGCATTTGATGACACTCAGCAAGATGGTTCCGGGCGATACCGGCAGCGTAAAAGATATCAGCGCCACCGGCGCCCTCGGCCAACGGCTGATGGATCTGGGTTTTTACCCCGGCGCGCGAGTGCGCGTTGTGCGCAATGCGCCGCTTGTGGACCCTGTGGAAATTGAGCTGGACGGTTACCACGTCAGCCTGCGCCATGACGAAGCTGATCTTGTGGAGGTTGACGGGCAATGAGTTCCCCCTTGTTAGCGGCTCTGGCCGGGCAGCCCAACTGCGGCAAATCCACGTTGTTCAACATGCTCACCGGGGCGCGCCAGCATGTGGCGAACTATCCCGGCGTCACCGTGGAAAAAAAGACAGGGTACTTTAACCTCAGCGGCCGCAAGGTGGAGCTTGTGGACCTGCCGGGAACCTACAGCCTGACCTCGTATTCGCTGGAAGAAAAAGTGGCGCGTGACTTCATTCTTGAAGCCTCGCCCCAGGTCACCATCAACGTGGCTGACGCGGCCAACCTCAAGCGCCACATCTATCTGACCCTGCAGTTGCTGGAAATGGAAACGCCGCTCGTGCTGGCTCTCAATATGATGGACGTGGCCGAACGGCGCTCGATCAAGATTGATGTGGACGGGCTGGCCCGCGAACTGGGCATTGCCGTTGTACCCACGGTGGGTAAGAAAAGCAGTGGAGTGCAGGCATTGCGCGCGGCTTTGACCGCCGCGGCGGAAGGCGGCCCAAGATCTGCATTTGTCGTGGATTACGGCCCTATGGAGCCGTATCTTGCCGAGCTTGCGGGCCTGATTGCCCATGAGAAAGCTCTGGCCGGGCTGCCCGTGCGCTGGCTGGCTGTGAAGCTGCTGGAGAATGACGAAGCTGCCGTTGCTCTGGTGCAGAAGCGCTGCGGCGAAGCGGCCGACATTCCGGCCAGGGTG
>NZ_JBAIYW010000289.1:0-10132 GCF_036763055.1 Desulfovibrio sp. 1214_IL3152
GGGCGGGGGCATGGCGCATTTTCTGCCCTTGCCCTGGCTGGATGTGAGCGCGTCGCGCCTGCGTGCCTTGTGGCTGGCAAACCGGCGCGTGGATTTTCTGCTGCCGCGGGCGGCGTTTGAAATCCTGCGTGAAAGCGAAGAATCCGTACGAACCCACTGGCAACAGGCGGGAAGCCCATGCTGACAACTGCCCCCAAGGACATACGTGAAAATATCGCCCGCGCTGTAGGTTATTTACGGCGGGACGAAGTGGAGCGCTCCCTGGCTGCCATGAGCGAAGCCCTGCGGCGTATGGGCGAAACCAGGATGCTGCGCGCCGCCAGAGCCGAACTGGACATCCAGATCAGCGAATTTCTGTCTTCCCTTATCCAGCACCAGACCATGCAACCCCTGCTGGACCCGGCGCGCACGGGCAAGCCCAGGGGCATCCCTTTTCAACAGGGCAAAGAAGCCGCCCTGGCGACCGTGCTGGACGGCCTGGGCCGAATTTTGCAAAAAGAGGCGGAAAATTGCGTGCAGGCGGAGTTTGCAGCGCGAATGGAGCGGAAAAAGCACCTGATCGAGACTGGCTTGCAATTTGTACGCGAAGGGCAGCTTGCCAAAGGACGGGCATTTCTAAAGCGGGTGGTTGAGGAATTCAGTCAGGAAGATGGCATACGCATCCAGGTAGGCCAGATTTTCGCCGCTGCTGGCCTGTATCAGGAAGCCGCGGAAATGTATGAAGAAGCCATCTCCATCCAGCCACGAGAACCTGCCGCTTATACAGGGGCGGTGGCTGCATGGATGGAATTGCACGAATACGAAAAAGCCGAAAATATCTATAAAGCAGTGCTGCGCACTTTTGGCGGCCA
The DNA here is from genome assembly GCF_036763055.1 of Desulfovibrio sp. 1214_IL3152. Classification (NCBI taxonomy): domain Bacteria; kingdom Pseudomonadati; phylum Thermodesulfobacteriota; class Desulfovibrionia; order Desulfovibrionales; family Desulfovibrionaceae; genus Desulfovibrio; species Desulfovibrio sp. 1214_IL3152. The sequence continues at coordinate 852 of NZ_JBAIYW010000289.1, forward strand.
CGCTTCCACATTCGGCAAGATGGCAAAGCTGTACCTGGTATGGCGCAAGCGGCAAGTCGCAGAAGACATGGCCTTTCGCGCCCTTCAGGAAGACCCGGGCCAACCAGACGCCCTGGAGGTCATTGCAGCACTGGAACGCCGGTAAGCGCCGCGCGGCGAGCGCCTCGTCCGTCGGCGGCCTGGCCATCAGTCGTCAACCAGTTGACCGCGCCTTTTCAGAGCAGATTAACTTTGAGAATGTCCACTCTCAAAGTTTACTTCGGCGCTTAACAGCGCAAATAAATTGCGCTTACGCCTTCTCCCGCAGTCGCCAGAGCAATTTCAAAATGAAAATGCCCTGGCTATCCTCATCCGGCACAGCCCAAAAGCCTGAAAAACTGCCTTGCAACCAACAGCGCCCATTGCCATTCAGGGCAAGATGCGCTATACACTGCCTTCGGTCGCGGACCCTGTGTCCCAGACCTGCGGAGAGGTAGCGAAGCTGGCCGTAACGCGCTCGACTCGAAATCGAGTTGTCCCTTAACCGGGGCACGTGGGTTCGAATCCCACCCTCTCCGCCATTTTTCCCATCAAAATTTCGCAAAGGCCGGAAAGCGCTGAAAACAGCGATTTTCCGGCTCTTGTCATTTCAGGATTCTTCCGGGCTCCGGTCATCTCCTGACGGTGCTCACCTACTCCCGCCGGTTATTTCCGCGCGTCTGCCGTGGTAATCCCCCCAGAAAAAAGTAGCATTTCAAAGTAGAATTTCCGAGAATAAGCAATCTGGAGATTTTACAATGAAAAAGTCACGCTTCACGGACAGTCAAATCTTGGCGATTTTAAAACAGGCCGAAAATGGGGTGCCCGTTCCAGAACTTTGCCGCGAGTACGGCATGAGTAGTGCGTCTTTTTATAAATGGCGCGCCAGGTTCGGCGGTATGGATGCATCCATGATGGCACGAATGAAAGATCTGGAAAAAGAAAATGCCCGTCTGAAGCGGATGTATGCCGATGTCCAACTCCGCCACGATGTCTTGCAGGAAGCCCTTGAAAAAAATTGGTGAGGCCATCTCAACGCGTTGAGATGGCCAAAAGAGCCGTTTCCGAGCGTAAGCTCAGTATTCGCAAAGCTTGCCTGACATTTCAGGTCAGTGAATGCTGCTATCGCTATGAACATAAGCTTTCTGACGAGAACAGCCTGATTGCTGAGCTTCTTCTTGGACTGGCGCAAGTGCAGCGCAACTGGGGATTTGGTCTCTGTTTTCTCTATTTGCGTAACGTAAAAGGGTATGCCTGGAACCATAAGCGCGTGTATCGAATTTACCGAGAGTTGGAGTTGAACTTGCGCATCAAGCCTCGAAAACGTCTCAAGCGTGATAAACCTGAGGAATTAAGCGTACCGGAGTCTGCTAATCAGGTATGGTCAATGGATTTTATGCATGACCAACTCCGGGACGGGCGAACGATCAGGCTTTTGAACGTTATTGACGACTTTAACCGTGAAGGGCTTGGGATTGAGATAGACTTCTCGCTTCCAGCCGAACGCGTGGTGCGAACACTGGAGCAAATCATCGAGTGGCGTGGCTGCCCGCAAGAAATTCGCTGCGATAACGGCCCGGAATACATAAGTGCCAGGCTCTTATCGTGGGCAGAGAAGCGGAACATTGCAATACGGCATATCCAACCGGGAAAACCACAGCAGAATGCCTACATCGAGCGCTACAACCGAACAGTTCGTTATGATTGGCTGAATCAGTATATCTTTGAATCCCTGGAAGAAATACAGGGATTTGCTACGGCCTGGCTGTGGACATATAACAATGAGCGACCAAACATGGGCATTGGCGGCATCACTCCAGCTATGAAACGTAAGCTGGCGGCATAGGCTCTACTTTGGAGAGCTACTAAAAAGGGGATGATTACCCTGTCTGGCGGATTAAAGGTGTGTATTTTTGTAACTAGCTATAAAAATTAATTATATTTTTCTTGCCTTCAGCGGGATTTTTCTGCATAAATAAGACAAGCTCTAGAGCATCCTCATAGATAACAAGGAGGACTAGCATATGAAGAATGTCTCCCAAGATGAGGAAAGTCCACCCTGCTATTTTTGTTTGCCTTGCATTATGCTTGGTGAACAACGCCAATGAAAAGCAATTAACGCCTGGGCTGAATTCAGCTATGGTCATACCACCGCTTGGTGGAAAATATTAAAGGAAAGGGCCGAGGGAACTCGGCCCTTTCCTTTACGCAGTTTACTTAGAGGGGGGCGGGGCAGAGTGAGGTACAGGAGGCTGCGAGCAGCCAGTCCAGCTTGTTTGCTGTGTGCCGCGCATCCTGGCGTCATAAAAGGTAATTTAATTGATTTAAAAAAATGGCTGGAGCAATCCTTTGTGGATCCAGTACCGTTTTCGGTGCCAGATAGGGCAAAGGGCTTGTAAAAGTACAGGCCCTTTTGCTGTTTTTTTGCATTAATTGGCGTCAAAGCAAAGTGCGTCATTCAGCACAGGCTGGAAAAAATTACTTAATTAACTTGTGCAATTTTTTTGTTTGCGGTAGTGTAAACGACAATGAAACTTAATAGTAGGATTACGGAAAAACAACGGACTGAGATTGAACGTATTTTATCAAACTGGACAAATTATCTTAATAGCATGCCGCCTACATCTGATGAAGTGAAGGTTCACAGATTGTTTGGAGCGAATACGCAGATTGTTAAGAAAGATGATTTTAACCAAAGTTTGAGAAGAATTATCGACGAAATGAGAATGAGGCTCGATTCACCATCGCTTCAGCATTAATAAATTAGCGCTGCGAATGTCGAAAGAGGGCGTTCGCTCAACGCAAAAATGAAAAAGCCGGGGCAGCAGCCTCGGCAATTTTTGTAACTAGAAAACCCCCCGCTAGGCGGGGGGTTCTAAAAAGCTTATAGCTTTGCCCAAGTGAGTAAAACTCCTTTTGATTTGTTAAAAAATCTCGCGGTCTGGCAACTGCGAGTCAACAAATCAAAAGGAGGTCACGATGGGTGACACGAAAAGCTTAGCCCACACGCGCTGGAACTGTAAATATCACATTGTTTTTGCCCCTAAGTATCGCCGACAGGTGTTCTATGGTGAAAAGAAAAGAGCAATAGGCGAAATTCTGCGGAAATTGTGCGAATGGAAAGATGTGAAAATAGTTGAGGCAGAGTGTTGTCCTGATCACATCCACATGTTGCTTGAGATTCCCCCCAAAATGAGTGTCTCAAGTTTTATGGGCTACCTAAAGGGTAAAAGCAGCCTGATGATCTACGAACAATTCGGCGACTTGAAATTCAAATACCGCAATCGAGAATTTTGGTGCCGTGGATATTATGTTGATACGGTAGGTAAAAACAAAGCCAAGATTCAGGACTACATTAAGCATCAGCTTGGGTCAGACAAGCTTGGCGACCAACTGAGCTTACCATACCCAGGGAGCCCGTTTACGGGCCGCAAGTAACAGAAATGCAAATGTCAGATCGCCCGTGCGCCTGTTAGGGCGCGGCTGGTAAGAAAGCCTTACAGGCGCATATGAAGAACCCCCGGCTAGGCCGGGGGGTTCCTTTTTATTGGGTAACGAAGCTCGCGCACTTGGTTGACAAATACAACAGTTTCTTAATACAACTAAACTAGCATAAGGAAACCAACAGCGCCGCTCACTCAGGAGGCGACCATGCCCGACAATTTCTACGACCCCGAAGTCTGCATGGGGTTCATGGCCTACACCACCAACAAACACCTCATTTCCGCCCTGCACCGGCACATGGAGGAACTGGGCCTCGAGCTCACCTCCGAGCAGTGGGGCTTGATGATGCAGTTCTGGAACCGCGGGGATATCGCCCAGGAAGAGATCGCCAAGGTGGCCGGCGTGGACAAGTCGACCGCCAGCAGGGCCTTGCGGCTTATGGAACAAAAGGGACTGATCACCCGGCGCACCGATGCCGTGGACACGCGTCGTAAGATTTTGAGCCTCACGGAACAGGCGGACGGCATCAAGCAGGATTGCCTGAAAGCGGTCCAGGCGACCTTGAACGAGGCGCTGACCGGGATTGACGAAGAGGAGCGCCGCATTTGCCTGAAGGTTCTCGGTCGCATCAAGCACAATCTCCAGGAAACGGCAAAAAGTCACAAATAACGCACCCAACGAGGGGATCAGGAGGCGGAACATGCAGGGAATTCTGGACAAAACAAACCGGCTGATGGAGCTTTTGGGCCACGATGAAGCGCCGTTCGGCGTGTATTACGACGACGTCAAGCCCGAGGGGTACGGCCCGAAACCCGGCGAGCTTTTTACCCGTGAGCGGGAAATTGCAGGGGAGATCGACTGGCACAAGGCCTTCGGCAATTTCTCCTGTATCATCGGCAATATCTGGCTGGCTCGGAAAAAGAAGAAGGCCGCCTGGATAAGCCACGAGGAATGCGGCTGCATGGGCGGCGGGTACTACACCGGGCTGTACCGGCCCTTCCTGGAAACCAACGTGGCCTATGTTTCCACCGGCATGCCGGAAATGGGCATGGAGGGCGAGCACTATTTGCCGAATCCGGAATGCATGCGGGAGTTCATGAGAGAGGTCATGCCGCCCGAAGCACCCGGCAAATACTGTATTTTCAAGCCGCTGGACCAGTTCGGCGGCGGGGACCGGCCGCTGGTGGTCAATTTCTTCGCCCGGCCCGAGGTCATCAACGGACTGTATTCGTTGACCATGTACGCGACCGGCGATTACCACTCGGTGGTGGCGCCGTTCGGCCCCGGATGCTCCTACCTGGTCTCGTGGCCGCTCGTGTACCAGCAGAAAGGCGAAGAGAAGGCCGTGCTCGGCGGACTGGACATTTCCGCGCGCAAATTCATGAAAACCGACGAGCTGACCTATGCCGTGCCGCTCCCGCTCTATGAAAAAATGCTTGATGTCATGGAAGATTCGGCATTGACCCGGCACACCTGGCAAAACGTGCGCAAAAAGGTGGCCAAGAGCATTGCCGCCTGGGACTCCAAAACCCAGGAATAACGGAAGCGAACAGTCAAACGTGAAGAACGGCTGCCCTGGTTCCACCGGGGGCAGCCGTCCATGAATTTACCGGTTCAACGAGCCGGATTATTCGATCACTTCAAAGGTCGCGGTAAAACTCTTGCCCATGGCGCCGAGCTTATCCTTGCCGGAGTCGAGCTTGCCGAGGACGTAGAGGCTGGTTCCGTAGCCCATGCCTTTGTAGAAAATGGCCAGGTTCCCCCACGGGGCGTAGTAGCAGAAGTCGCCTTTCACCTGCTCGGCGTTCTGGCCGCCCGACGTGCCGAGCTTCTTCGGCAGGTAATAAATCTTCTCCGCGCCGGCATAGTCTTCAAGGGTCACGGTCATCGGCAGCATGGCCATGAAATCCCTGGCCTGGGGATTGTCGAACAGTGTGGCTACGGCTTCCTTGCCGTCAAAGGTAATCCTGACTTTTGCCATGGCGGTATCTCCTTGTCTGTCAGCGGCGAGCCCGCTCGCCGGGAAGGCGAGAATCACGGCCAGCGCCGCCAAAATCAGTACTCTCAACATAGTTTTCCTCTCGGGTTTCCGGCCGGAACGTCCGGCCCGTACAACATGATTTTTTATAGGGTGGGGAGGCAAAATCATATAGATACAAAATGCGCTGTTTTTTGCATTATCCTGCCAATGTGTAGGCACGGCTCCGGAGGCGTGGTAGAAAGGTTCCATTCAAAAAGGAGAACCCCATGCCTACCATCACCCTGGAAATGGCGCCCATGAACGTGGAGCAAAAAAGAAAAATCGCCGAGGAATTTACCGAGTCCGCTGCCCGGATAACCGGCATCGACAAGGAATTTTTCTACGTTTTCATCAAGGAAAACAACCTCGAGAACGTCGCCGTCGGCGGCAAGCTGTTGAGCGATAAGGCTCATGAAACCCAATCCTGATACCACCACGATTCCACGCCGCCGGCTGCTGCAGCTCGCGGGCGGCGCGGTCGTTGTTACCCTGCTCGGCTCGACGCTCGGAAACGGGCTCTCCCTGGCAGCCTTACACGGAGATACGAAAATGAAGATACTGGTACTTACCGGAAGCCCGCGCAAAAAAGGGACGTCGGCGCTCCTGGCCGACGAGTTCATCACGGGCGCCCTGGAAAAAGGGCATGACGTGCAGCGGATCGACGCCGCCTTTGAAGAGGTCGGGCCCTGTAGAGCCTGTTACTACTGCGATTCGCACGGGGGCCAATGCGTGCAGCGCGATTCCATGGACAAGATACTGCCGGCGGTCCTTGCCGCGGACATGATCGTCCTGGTCACGCCCATCTACTACTACAACATGAGCGCCCAGTTGAAAGTCGTCATGGACCGCTTCCGGGCGAAACGGGACGAACTCCGAACCCTGTCCAAAAAGTCTGCCATGTTCGCCACCTGCGGCGGCCCGGCGGAATGGAGCATGGACGCCGTGGACGCCAACTACCGCTGTATGCTCAAGTATCTCCCCTGGGAGGATCAGGGCACTTTGTACGCCAAGGCCGTTTACGCGCGTGAGGATATCGAGGGAACGGAGCACCCGGCCGAGGCGCGCCGGATGGGGCTCGCCCTCCCGCAGGCCTGATGCGCACCCCTGACAATCAAGGAGAAACAATGAACACGAAAATGAACATACCCGCGGTGGCCCTGGGAACCTGGTCCTGGGGCGTCGGCGCCGTGGGTGGCAACGAGATATTCGGCAACAACCTGAACGAGGCCCAGCTGAAACCGGTCTTCGAGGCCGGGCTGCAAAACGGGCTGAACCTCTGGGATACGGCCGCAGTCTACGGCATGGGCGCGTCGGAAACCATCCTCGGCGACTTCGTCAAGGAACACCCGCGCAAGGACGTGGCCATATCGACCAAGTTCACGCCTCAGATCGCCGACGCGGCCTCGCCGGACCCGATGGGGGCCATGCTCGCAACCAGCCTGGTACGCTTCGGCACGGACTACATCGACCTGTACTGGATCCATAACCCGGCCGATGTGGAAAAGTGGACGCCCGGCCTCATCCCGCTCCTTAAAAGCGGCCGGGTGAAGCATGTCGGAGTCTCCAACCACAACCTGGAACAGATCAAACGCGTGGAAAGCATTCTCGCGGCCGAGGGGTTTGGCATCTCCGCGGTGCAGAACCACTACAGCCTGCTGTACCGGGCTTCCGAGGACGCAGGCATCCTGGAATACTGCCGTGAAAAAGGCGTCGCCTTTTTCGCCTACATGGTGCTTGAGCAGGGCGCTCTTTCCGGCAAATACGATACCCAAAATCCCCTCCCGGAAGGCAGCCAGCGGGCGGCCAGGTATAATCCGCTCATGCCCAAGATCGAGAGCCTGGTCGCAGCCATGAAACGCATCGGCCAGGAACATGACGCGACCGTCTCTCAGGTCGCCATCGCCTGGGCCATCGCCAAGGGGACCACGCCGCTGGTCGGGGTCACCAAACCATCGCACGTGGAAGACGCGGCCAAAGCCGCCAGGGTAAAACTTCTTCCCCAAGAGATGGAGGAATTGGAACGCATCGCGGCCAACGCCGGAGTGGACACCAGGGGAGCCTGGGAGAGCGCCATGGCGGGCGGCAAACCCTGGTATGAAAAGTAGCCGGTAAAAAACGACACAAGGCCGACAAGAAAATCTCTTGTCGGCCTTTTTTAATGGGATGCAAATGCTAGAAGTCCTGGGCGGTGGCCCGGATGGTGATTTCATTGACCGAAGCGTCTGCGGGCTGGGATATGGCGTAGGCAACCGCATCGCCGATGCGGTCCGCCGAGATGGCGAACTGCTCGTAAGCGGCCACGATCCCCTTTCTGCTTTCATTATCTGAACTGCCGTACATCAACTCGGATTCGATGTAGCCCGGGTATATAGCCGTTGCGCGGAATTTGCCAGCGGACTCGATGCGGATACCCTCGGATATGGCCTTGACCGCGAATTTCGTAGCTGAATAGACAGTGCCGATGCCTGCGGCGACGCGCAGGCCTGCCACGGAAGATATATTGATGAAGTGGCCGGAATTCTGCTTTTCAAAGATGGGCCATACTGCGGCCACGCCGTAGAGCACTCCCTTAATGTTGATGTCGATCATCTTGTCCCATTCGTCGGTCTTGCATGCGGACATGGGCGCCATGGCCATAAGGCCCGCGTTGTTGAAGATGACGTCGACGCGGCCGAAGGCGTCCGCTACTTTGGCGACCATTGCCCTGACCTCTTGCTCCACGCTGATATCGGCAGCGAAATATGCCGCCTTGCCACCGGCAGCGGTGATTTCCTCGCACACGGCTTTCAGTTTGTCCTCGCGCCTGGCGGTCAGCGCCACGGTAGCGCCTTCTTTAGCGAGCCTGCGGGCGACGGCGGCTCCGATGCCGCTGCTGGCGCCGGTGATGATAATGACTTTATTTTCGATGTCTTCCATGAGGATCCTCTTTTTTTATTCTGTGTATTATCGCAAGTGTTTGTGGGTTACAGCGCTGCCGGTTGGGCGCCTTACTCCAAATGTCGGCCGAAAAATTCACCAAGCTGCGTGAAGTGGAAGCGGGTTTCCGGTGCGTCCGGAAGAAAGTAATACTGGCAGTGGGACATGCCCTCAAAAACGATCAGATCCGCCGTAACGCCCTCTTGCCGGAGCTTGTAGTGCATGCGTACGGTGTTGCTCAGGAACAGGTCGCGCGTGCCCGAGGTCAGCATCGTGGGCGGAAAACCGGAAACGTCACCGTAAACCGGGGAAAGCATGGGGTCTTTCAGGTCATGCCCGGCGGCATATAGCTTGGCCGCTTGGCCGACCCAGCCGTCGTAGCTGACCAGGACGTTGTCCACATGCTCATTGGTCAGGTAGGTGTCGCCGGTTTTGGTCAAGTCCGTCCAGGGGGTGCCCGCTCCGAGCGCTCCTGGCATGGGCAAGCCTTCGGCTTTGGCGCGCAGGCCCAGGATAAGCGTCATCCCGCCTCCGGTGGAGGTGCCGAACACGCCGATTTTTTCCGCCGGCACGGTCTTGAGCAGCTCCTTGTAAACGGCGATAGCGTCATCAATGGCGGCCGGGTATGGATGGTCCGGCGCCATACGGTAATCGACGGAAATGACCCGGAACCCTGCGATACCCGCCATCAGGATGGCTTCGTCGGTGCCGGTTTCACCCGGCCCCAGCACGTAGCCGCCGCCGTGAAAATACAGCAGAACCCGCTCAGCGTTTTCCGGGGGCAGGTTCGCGGGCGTCAGGGTAAAGACCGGCACGCCGGCCATGACGCCGGGCGTGGAGGTTCCCCCCATTTTTTCCCGCAAAGCAGGTAATGCCGGGGCCG
>NZ_JBAIYW010000318.1:0-10070 GCF_036763055.1 Desulfovibrio sp. 1214_IL3152
ACGGGCTGCGGATGCCGCCGGTGACGCCCTGTTGCGCCGTCCTTATGACTTTGACCGCCGGCTTATTGAAAAGGCCGCGGCCCTGACGCCCGCCCAGGTGCAGGCGGTGGCCGTGAAATATCTGGGACAGGACAACGCATACGAACTGGTGCTGTTGCCCTGACAATGCCTCCGCCCTCGCCAATGCGCGAGGCTGGGGAGCAGTTTGCAGTAACATTGCCAGCGTTGTGCGGCAGCCATTGGCCCCCATCATGCCTTCAGGTTAAGCCTTTCGGCGCAGATCTGGATGCCTGATGGGGGTTCTGCATGGTGCAGCGGGTGAGGTGGAAGGGGGTAGCGCCTCAAAAAAGGAAACATGCCTCAAAGCCTGCGCTTGCGCCGATTTTTGCGGTTTTTTACCAACCTTGAAGGGAGGAAAAATAAGTCTGTGAACTTGTCAGGAATGTTTCTTGAAAAAAAGTGGCCTTTAAAAAACGGCCTATGGCGCGGTTTTTTAGAGGCTCTTTTCAAAAAGCCGCTTGTATCAAGGACTTGAGCAGCCTTGAAATCATCTTCGCAGTGCGCTAGATTGCAGTTCCGCACTGAGGGAAGCCACCAGCCACCATAAACAGGCTGCGGAACTTTCAATAGCGGTTCCGGCAGTGTCAAGCAGGGCAGGGTCCCATTCTCGCCCTGTGCTCTTTTGCGGTCTTTTTTTGGCCCTGAAGTGAGTGTAATTAAAAATTTTTCTCAATATAAACTAGGTATTCCCATGCACCTAGGAAGCCTCTTTTGCTAACCCTAATTGACATGATGCGATTCTTTTGAGATTTTCTAGACATTGAAAGTGCCCTACCGGGCTTAATCGGGAATCCCGTGAAAAGCGGGAGCGGACCCGCCGCCGTAAGCCGGGCAAACTGTCTTTCATCATGCGCCACTGGGCTGAGCCTGGGAAGGCCGAAAGATGGCCGGCAAGCCGGAAGACCTGCTTTCAACTTATCTTAAAGGGTGATGGGTCCCCCCCCTGCAAACCCAATGAGGACAACCGACACGGGGCTTTTGTCGGTCAGTTCCCTGCTGCGGGCAGTCTGCCTTCGGCTACAGGCATGTTCCTGTTTTTTGTTTTGCCCCTCCTTCGGTATCGGTATTTTGCGTCCCTTTTCAGGACGACCCTGTTCACTACGTTCCGGGAGCTTTCTTCCATGCCCGCCAGCATCATCAAGCGCGATGGCACGGCAGTGCCCTTTGATTCTGTCAAAATCCTCAACGCCATCACCAAGGCCAATCAGGCCGTGGGTGGCGAGGATATGTCACCCACTGACCTTTTATTCGTCACCGAAAAAGTTTGTAAAAAACTGAAAGAACGTGGCCTGAAGCACGTTGAAGAAATTCAGGACGTGGTTGAGGAATCATTGATTCAGTACGACTACGCCAAAACTGCCAAGGCATATATCCTGTACCGTGCCGAGCATACGAAAATCCGCAACGCGGAATCGTATCTCATGGATATTTATAAAAAATTGACATATTCCGCCGCTATCCATGAGGATATCAAGCGCGAAAACGCCAATATCGACGGCGATACCGCCATGGGCACCATGCTCAAGTACGGTTCCGAAGGGTCCAAGTTTTTCATTGATAACTATATCTTGCCCAAAGACGCTTCGGCAGCCCATATCCACGGGGATATCCATATTCACGACAAAGATTTCTACATGCTCACGGAAACGTGCTGCCAAATAGATCTTATCCCCTTGTTTAAAAATGGTTTTTCCACAGGTCACGGCTATTTGCGTGAGCCCAACTCCATTGAAAGCTATTCGGCCCTGGCCTGCATAGCCATTCAGGCCAACCAGAACGAAATGCACGGCGGCCAGAGCGTACCCCATTTCGACTTTGCCATGGCCGAAGGGGTTGTGAAGACCTACCGCAAGGAATACGAGCGCGCTTTTTCTTCATTTGTGCGCATTGCCATGCATGTGGACGCTGCGGAAGCGGCGGCCTTTACGGAAAAACTGCTTGCCGAAGCGGCATTGTACCCCCGCCTCGGCTCGGTGGAAGCCCTTGGCCGCCGACTTGTCGAAGTGGCCCCCGAAGGGCGGGAAGCAATGGTGGCCGAGGCTCACGCCTACGCCGTGGAAGAAGCCCTCAAATATACCGAACGCCGCACCTATCAGGCCATGGAAGCTCTTATCCATAACCTGAACACCATGAATTCCCGTGCCGGTGCTCAGGTGCCTTTCAGTTCCATCAACTATGGAACGGACGTTTCGGCCGAAGGGCGCATGGTCACCAAAAATCTGCTCAAGGCTACCAAGGCCGGCTTGGGGAATGGAGAAACCTCCATTTTCCCTGTGCAGATTTTCAAGGTAAAGTCCGGGGTCAACTATAATAGTGAAGATCCCAACTATGATCTTTTCAAGCAGGCCATAGACGTTTCAGCCATGCGGCTTTTCCCCAACTTCAGCTTTCTGGACGCCCCGTACAACCTCCAGTACTACAAGCCCGGTGACTACAATACCGAAGTGGCCTATATGGGCTGCCGCACGCGCGTACTGGGCAACGTATACGACAAGGACCGGCAGGTGACCTGCGGGCGCGGAAACCTGAGCTTTACCTCCGTAAACCTGCCCCGGCTGGGGCTGGAAGCCCAGGGAGACGTGGAGAAGTTTTTTGCCTTGCTTGACGACAGGATTGACCTGGTCTTCCGCCAGCTCATGCACAGGTTTAAAATCCAGTGCTCCAAGAAGGTGCGCAACTACCCCTTCCTGATGGGCGAAGGCATCTGGCTTGATTCCGACAGGCTTGACTGGGATGACAGCGTGGAAGAAGTGCTGAAGCACGGCACGCTGACCATGGGCTTTATCGGTCTGGCTGAAACCCTCAAAGCCCTGCTTGGCGTACACCACGGCGAAAGTGAAGAGGCGCAGAAGCTTGGCCTGGAAATTGTCAGGCACATGCGCAAGCGTTGCGACGAAGAAGCGGAAAAAACCCAGCTGAATTTTTCTCTTATCGCCACCCCGGCAGAAAGCCTCAGCGGCCGCTTCGTGGGACTGGATAAGGCCAAGTTCGGCAGCATCCCCGGCATTACGGACAAAGATTACTACACCAACTCCTTCCATGTGCCGGTGTATTATCCGATCAAGGCTTTCAAGAAAATTCAGATCGAGGCTCCCTATCACGCCATGACCAACGCGGGACACATCACCTATGTGGAGCTGGACGGCGATACGTGCAAAAATCCGGAAGCTTTTGAAAGCATCATCCGCTTTATGCACGATAGTGGCGTGGGCTATGGCTCGGTCAATCATCCGCTTGACCGCGACCCCCTGTGCGGCTACGTGGGTGTGATCAATGGTTGCTGCCCTCGGTGCGGACGCAAGGAAGGCGAAGGCATCAGCCCGGAACTGCTGGAAGAGCTGCGGAAAAAATATCCGCATATTCCCAAGTGGAATTAAGCCGGATTCCGTTTTGAAACGCCGTGCGTTTTACCGGTTCGCGCGGCCGGAACCGGGGTTTTCAGGCACATCCGCGCCTTGCTGATGAACAGTGTTGATTCTGCCGGGCGCTGCCCAGTTACGGCGGCCGCTGATGCGGCCTGTAATATTCACCGTATTTTTTCAAGACCAAGGAGAAAACCAATGTTGATGAAGTCGCGTCTGTACGAAGAAGTGAAGCCCGCGCAAAAGCTGGTGGGGCAGGGCATGGGTTTTGAACGTACCCGCCGCATCACCGGATATCTCGTGGGTACGCTTGATCGCTTCAATAATGCCAAGCGGTCCGAGGAGCGTGACCGGGTAAAGCATGTCTGAAGACGTGATGTCGCAGCCCCTGCGCCTGTCCGGCATTGTGGAAGAATCCATAGTAGACGGGCCGGGGCTGCGATATGTGCTTTTTACCCAGGGCTGTCCGCATCGTTGCCGGGGGTGTCATAACCCGCAAACGCACAGCCTTGCCGGGGGTTTTCTTTTTACTGCAAAGAACGCCCTTGAACAGTTTGATGAAAATCCCCTGCTTGCGGGGGTGACCCTGTCCGGCGGAGAGCCTTTTTTGCAGGCCGCGCCTTTGTGGGCTGTGGCCCAGGGCGTACACGAAAGGGGTAAAACCGTAGTTACCTATACGGGTTACACCTTTGAAACATTGCAGCAGATGGCTGGCAATGACCCCTGGATTGCACGTTTGCTGGATGTGACCGACCTGCTGATTGACGGCCCCTACATGGAAGATTTGCGGGATCTGGAGCTGCGCTTCAGGGGCAGTTCCAACCAGCGGCTTCTGGACAGGGCTGCGCGGCACCGTCTCATGACGGATATGACCGCTTCCGCCTCATGATTTTTCGTCAGCGTTACAAAGAGAGAACCTCCGCCCATAAGGCGGAGGTTCTCTCTTTGTAACGGGCCGATGCCAGGCGCTGTCCCAATTTTCTGGGAGGCAGCCTTACAGCAGATTAACTTTGAGAATATACATTCTCAAAGTTTAAGGCACGCTCACTTCGGCGTTTAACCGCGCAGATAAACTGCGCTTACGCCTCCGTAGCGAACGTCTGCTCACGCAGCCGCCAGAGCAATTTCAAAGTGAAATTGCTCTAACCCGCTGGCGGCTGATCAGCCACAGCCCTATCTGGCGCTTGGTCAGCCTCGGCTTCGTTTGACGAAGCGTGGTCAGCCGTCCTCTCTTTTTTGCCGGATTTGTTGGCGTACTGCTTTGGGGCCACATAGGGAGCAAATGAAACATCCATGCCTTGAATGTGCTCCACAAGCCACGTTTTGAGAAAGTCCAGCAGGGCCAGATCCACACCTGATTTGCCTTCAAGCACTGATTCGCGAAAGAGGAGGACTTTGTCCCTGAACTGCTGATGTATTTCAATATGCTTTTTTGCCCCAGGGTAGTTGGAATGGGCGAAAAATATTTCTTCGGTATTGAAATGGGTAAAGGCGTAACCGGCCAAAGCATCAAGTATTTCCAGCAGCAGGTCAGACGCCTCTTTTTTCATGATGCCCCGGTGCAGCTTGTTAATATAAGAAAGCAGCAGCTTGTGTTGCCCGTCAATCACAGGAACGCCGGTGGAAAAATCGTCCGACCATTGCACGTAGTCTTCCTGCTGTTCCACTTGGCTGGCAACGGGGTCTGTTTCCGGATCGCCCAGAAATGCCGTCATCTGCTCCACATAGCTTTCGCAAAATTCCAGCTCTGCAATGATCCTGTCCAGTAATTGTACGCTGAGACCGTTAAAGAAAGACTCTTGCGCCAGATCAGGGTGTGCTTCAAGCAGCTTTCTGCTCTGTTCAGCCTGATCAGAAGAAAGTTTGTGAATTTTGTTTACAAGTTCATGCAGACTGTCCTTGATCATGATCTGTCCAGTCAGGGCAATTTTGTATTTTTCATGCCATTCAGTGGATTCATGCTGAAATTTTTCAAGATCACGCAAGCTTGCAGATAAAGTACGGCTGCGTTCCTCACTGCGCGCTGTCATAAGATCCGCCATGTCGCGCAGAATACCGCAGTCGGAATCGTGGGGAAGGTGGAGCGTTCCGGGCTGCCGAAGGCTGAGCGAAATGCTCTTTATGGGTTTGAGCAGATCCTGGTAAAGAAAATAAAGCCCGCTGAAACCGCAGAGCAGTCCCACGCCGCCCGCCATATAGGATATGGGGAAGGGCATGAGTAATCCGGCCGCGCTTACGGCAGGAGCCAGGGCCAAAAGTATGATAAATACAGGCATATGGCATCCTTCTATATGGGGCTATATGGGTAAGACCATTCTGCGGTCCAGAGGGATTTCGCTTTGCAACTGTTCTGGCGGCAGCGTGAACAGACGATCGCCACGCAGGTGCAAGCGCTGTTGATTGGGGCTGTTAAGCGCTGTGGAGAGTGCCGTCAACGCATCGAGAATATATATTCTCAAGGCGGCTAACATGCTCTAAACCGTCAAGCTCCGTCCGGAAGAGACAGAAAATGCAGGAGGCTGCCGGGCGGCAGATCAATGGCTAAGGCTGACGCTCGATTCTGTAAGGCTCGGTGTCTGGTGAAGTTCCCCGCCGGGGCTGATCTGGAGGTGTTCCAGCGCCCGGCGGGGAGTGTTTGCGAAGTCTTGTTCCTGCCGGATAACGCTTAATCCTTGAAGGGCGATATGGCCCTGAGAGTCTTGATCACCTGGGGGAAATGCTCAACAACAAAGTCCACGTCATCTTCGGTAGTGTAACGCGAAAGAGAAAGCCGGATAGAGCCGTGAGCAAAGTTAAACGGCACCCCCATGGCCCTGAGCACATGCGAAGGTTCAAGGCTGCCAGAGGTGCAGGCCGAACCGGAGCTTGCGCAGATGCCCAGCCTGTCCAGCATGAGCAGGATAGCTTCCCCTTCCACATTTTTGAAAGCAATATTTGTGGTATTGGGCAGGCGGTTTTCCACATCGCCATTGACCATGCAGTCCGGGATGCGCTCCAGAATGCCGGCCTCAAGCTTGTCGCGCAGCCTGGCTACCTCGATGCGTTCTTCTTGCATGTGGTCCAGTGCCAGTTGGGCGGCTACGCCCAGGCCCGCGATATAAGGCACGTTTTCTGTGCCGGCGCGGCGGCCGCGCTCCTGATGTCCGCCGCGAAGGAAGGGGCGAAAACGTACGCCCTTGCGGATGTACAGGGCGCCTATGCCCTTGGGCGCATGCAGTTTGTGGCCGGAAAGCGAGAGCATGTCGACGGGCAGATGCTGAAGGTCGATGGGGGTTTTGCCCACAGCCTGCACGGCATCGGTATGGAAGAGTATGCCTTTTTCGTGGGCCATTTCCGCCATGCGCTGTATGGGATAAATGTTGCCGACTTCATTGTTGGCAAACATGATGGACACAAGCGCGGTGTCGTCGGACAGCGCCTGTTCGTAATCGTTGAGGTCGAGCCTGCCCTTGCTGTCCACAGCAAGGTATGTGACGCGGTAGCCGTGCCGTTCCCAGTGCTGTATCACGGTAAGCACGGCGGGGTGCTCGACGCGGGTGGTGATGATGTGGCGTTTTTCGGGCTGGGTTTGCAGGGCAGTCCATATGGCGGAGCTGTCGCTTTCCGAGCCGCACGAGGTGAACAGGATTTCGTCAGGGTGGGCACCGAGAAGGTTCGCCAGACTAAGCCTGGCGTTTTCCATAGCCTCGGCCACCTGCCCGCCGAAGCTGTGCATGCTTGAGGGGTTGCCGTACAGGTCGGAAAGATAGGGCAGTATGGCGTCCCGCACTTCGGGCGCCACGGCCGTGGTGGCATTATTGTCGAGATAGATGGTGCGCATGTCCTTATGCCTCCTCGACCACGATGTCGGGTTCCACATGTTCGCGCAAAAGGCGCTGCACAAGGTCGCGAATGGTCACATCGCTGGCGCGGCATTGTGAGCAACGCCCACGCAGGGATACCACTACCCGCAAGCCGTCCACGTCCACCAGTTCGATATCACCGCCATCAGCAGCGAGCACAGGGCGGATTTCTTCATCAATGGTCTTGAGCACCAGTTGCATGCGCTGCACATTGGTCATGCGCGCCTTGGGCTTCAGTTCCACCAGCGGCTTTTGCTTCAGCTCGGCGGCAAGGATTTCGCCTATCTCGTCCAGGCACTCTCCGCAGGCGCCGCCAGCCTTGGTGTAGTTGGTGACCTCTTCCACGGTCTTGAGGCCGTTTTCGCGAATGGCGCGGATGATCTGCGCATCGGTAACGCCGAAACACTTACAGACCAGCTTGCCCTCTTCGTGAGCGTGCGGCACGGGCGGCTCGCCCCTCCATTGACGGATGGCGGCCTCCAGCGCTTCCTGCCCCATGACGGAACAGTGCATCTTCTGTTTGGGCAGGCCGCCCAGGGCATTGGCAATGTCCTTGTTGCTGACCTTGAGGGCCTCGTCCACAGACATGCCCTTGATCATATCCGTCAGCACCGAGCTGGAGGCGATGGCGCTGGCGCAGCCAAACGTTTCAAAGGTGGCATTTTCAATAATACCCTGATCGCTGATCTTGAGATAGAGCTTAAGGGCGTCGCCGCAGGCCAGGCTGCCCACTTCGCCAATGGCATTGGCTCCTTCCAGCGGCCCCACGTTGTGCGGGCGCAGAAAATGATCATGAACGGCTTCAGTATAATTCCACATAATTGCCTCCCGAAGCGGAGTGCTTCTCTGATTCTATTATTTCCTGCAGGGTTCTCTGTTGCAGAAAGCTGCGTATGTGTCCGTCAAGTTCGCTCCAGAATTCACGGGTGGAGCAATGTTTTTCTCTCTGGCATGAGCGGCCTTTGCTGAGGCAGCGCACCGGAGAAATTTCGCCTTCAAGATGCTGAAAAACTTCTTCCATATTGATGTCCGCAGGCGCCTTTGCCAGGGCGTAGCCACCGCCCGAACCGCGCACGGCCCGAAGTATGCCCATGGGGCGCAAGGCCCGGACGATTTGCTCCAGGTAGCCCGAAGAAATGTTTTCCTCGCGGGCTACCTGCCCCAGTTGCAAAAGGCTGCCCTGGGGCTGGGCTGCCAAACGCAGCAGAAAACGCAGTCCATAACGGGTTCTGGTCGAAAATCGCATAAGGCTCCTCGTTTCGGCAAGTGGCCGGATTAGGCTATGCGCCAGTCCGCGTTTCGCGGTTTTGGGCGATGGCGGTGAGGCTGAACGGAGTTTCCTGATACACGTAATAGTTAAGCCAGTTGCAGTAAAACAAATGCGCATGCGCCCGCCAGTTCATGCGCGGCACGGCGGCGGGGTCGTTATGGGGATAGTAGTGTTCCGGCACGCGCGGCTTAAGGCCCCTGTCGACATCGCGGCGATATTCTGCATCCAGTGTGCCTCTGTCATACTCCAGATGGCCGGTCATAAAAACCTGTGAGTGGTCAACACGTTCCACAAGCGTTACCCCGGCCTGCTCAGACTGGGCGAGCAGGCGCAACTGCGGTGTTTCAAGGATATGCCCTGCGCGCACCTCGGTATTGCGCGAGTGCGGCGCAGAAAACGTGTCGTCAAAGCCGCGGAAAAGGCGGCAGTCCGGCAGAAGGATGTCGTGGCTGAAAATTCCGGAAATTTTTTGCGGCAGGCTGAACTTGGGTATGCCGTAAAAATGGTACAGCGCGGCCTGCGCGGCCCAGCAGATATACAGGGTGGAGTAAACGTGGCTCGCCGCATAGTTCATGATATCAAGCAGCTCGTGCCAGTAATCCACGTCTTCAAAGGGCAGATGTTCCACCGGCGCTCCGGTGACTATCATGCCGTCAAAGCTGCCGTGCCGTATTTCGCTGAATGTCTTGTAAAAGCGCTCAAGATGCTGTGCCGGGGTGTTTTTGGACTCATGCGCCTCGGTGCGCAGCAGCGTGATATTGACTTGAAGAGGAGAATTGCCCAAAAGTCGCAGCAACTGGGTTTCAGTGGCGATTTTGGTGGGCATGAGGTTGACGATGGCTATTTCCAGGGGGCGTATGTCCTGAGCGACCGCGCGGTCTTCGGTCATCACGAAGATGTTTTCACTTTCCAGAGCGGAGCAGGCGGGCAAATCCGCCGGAATCTTAATGGGCATATCCTCTTCCTTGACACTGACATTGCACCGGGATGCGGCACAGTTTTGGTGTTGCTGAACCAGCGGCGGATCCCGGCAGCAAGCGTTGCGGGACCCGCCTTAAAACATAGCGATTAGATATGTTTTGTCAAGATACTATAACAGGCGCTGCTTTTTGCGCCGCTGTCTGCGTTGTGTTGTTGGCTATCGTTACAGTTTGACCACATGGCATTCCATTTTCAGGTCACTTTGCGCATTTTTGAGGGCCTGCTGGGCCAGCCGTTCAAGTCCCCCGCAGCAGGGTACGCTCATTCGCAGCACCGTAAGCCCCGCGATCTGCCCTGATGCTATGATGGCCGTGAGCTTTTCCAAAAGGGCGTCATTGTCCTCAAGCTTGGGACAGGCGATGACGGGTATGCGCCCTGCAAGCCAGTCTTTATGCAGGTTGGGCAGGGCAAAACCGGCACAGTGGGCGGCCAGCAGCACTTGGGCCCCCTTGAGAAACGGGGCCGTAGCCGGAACCAGCCGCAACTGGATGGGCCAGGAAGGCAGATCCACCGCAAGGCCGGGATTGGCTGAAGCCCTACCGGGTGTCAGGGGTT
>NZ_JBAIYW010000512.1:0-10032 GCF_036763055.1 Desulfovibrio sp. 1214_IL3152
AAAGCGTGCTGGTCCTGAAGCCGCACCGCCCTGCACGGCCTTTTTTCATCCCGCCGCCATGCAGGGCGTTCGGCTTTACAGGGGCCTTGCCCGCAGGCGGCATGCCTCAGCGTGTGCCGTCCAGCGGAGGATTCAGCATGCCCCCGCTTTCCATAAGCTTTTCAAACTCCAGGCAAGGCATCGGGCGGGCATAAAAGAAGCCCTGCGCCTGAATGCCGCCAAGACCAAGAAGAAAATTGCGCTGCGCGGCGTTTTCCACGCCTTCGCACAGCACTTCCATATGCAGGTCGCCGGAAAGGCGGACAATGCTGCTGATAATGCTTTTGTTGGTAGAGGCTATTTCACCGGAGCCAAGCAGGCTTCTGTCAATCTTGATGACATCGAAAGGCACTTCTTTAAGCACATTGAGGCTGGAATAGCCCGCACCGAAATCGTCAAGCCAGATGGAATAGCCGTACTGTTTGAACTGGCACACGCTGGCGCGTATTTCCGTGAGGTTTTTGATAAAAACGCTTTCGGTAATCTCCAGCCCCACATGGCGCGGTTCAAGGCCGTGCATGCAGACCAGGTCGTGAAATTCTTCGGCAAAGGCAGGGTTTTTGAAATTTTCGCGCGAAACATTGACAGTGATGGGAACAAGCGGCTTGCCCTCATCAAGGCGCTGCCGCAAGTAGCGGCACACCTGCCCGTAGACGAGAAAATCCAGATTGATGATGTCGCCCGACTCTTCAAGCAGAGGCACAAAGCTGGCAGGCATGATATCCCTGCCATCAGGGGTGCGCATTCTTGCCAGGGCCTCGGCCCCCACCACCGTGCCGGTGGCGATGTCCACCTGTGGCTGCAAAAGAAAAAAGACGCCGCCGCATTCCAGCGATTTGATCACGTCTTCATACAGGGTCTGCCGCTGCAGGCGGTGCACTTCCATCGCATCGGTAAAAATTCCGCCGCGCGAGCGCAAGGTGGGCTTGAGCGCGCGCCGCGCCTGATCCGCCCGGCTGACGTGAGGGTGCAGGCTGGTGGGCTTGCCCTCCACGGAGCAGACACCGCCCACAAAAGCCAGATGACTGCGCGGGTGAAGCTTGCGCTTTTCCGCAAGAAAAAGTTCGCCCTTGGCAACGATCTTTCCGGCTGCGGCCTCAAGGCTCGTGCCTTCGGGGACCGTAAAGAGCATGGCGAACTGGTCGGCAAAAATGCGGCTGCCGCACACATAGCAGTCCAGATGCCGCAAGAAAGCGGCAAAAGCGCGCAACATGCTGTTGCCCGCCTGTTCGCCATAGACGCGGTTGAGCACCTGAAAGCCCTGCATATCGGCATGCAGAACGGCAAAATGCCGCCCCATCTGATCCGAACGCACTACTCGCAGGGCTTCTTGCAGAAATGACTCAAACTGCAAAAGCCACGTTGTGCGGTCATACTGTTCCATGCAGCCCAGCAAGCGCCGAATCCGGCAGCTTTCCCGACTTTTCAGGTCCAGCTCCGGCAAGCATGGCTCCACGCCTCCCGCATCAGAAAACCGCATATGCCCCTCAGCGCGGTCTTCCGCTTCATCCCCCAGAAAGTGCATGCCTCCCCCCTGCTATGGCCCGGCGCAAAGCCGCCAAAACGGCATTTTTCTACAATTCTGGACTGGACGAAACTAGCGCAGATTGGAATATTTTGTAAAGTAATTTCTATGGTTTGTCGAAATGACTATCAGTATCATTCCCGGCCCCGGCGCACCCACCATTCTTTCTCCACATGGCCGTACCACCAGCGGTTATGGTCTGTGCGCAGCACCACGTCCGCCAATTCCCTGGCAACCGGGCTGCGCAGCCGCTTGACGGCACTTTCGAGCCATTGCCCGGCAAAAGCGTTTCCCTTGTCCAACTCCGCCTTGAGATTGCAGATAAGGTCAAGCTGATCCGCATCATGGGCCAACATGGCTTCAGGGCTTGCGTTCTCGGCCAGTTCATCCCAGAGAGGCAGCACGTCATCTTCAAGGCCCGTGCCTTCCACGCAGTCTTCCAGCGCCTGGCGGGGCATGCATTGCCCGTAACGGTGATTCACGTAGTTGAGGTCGCCGGTGCGCGCCTCGTGCAGGTCATGAAAAAGACAGAGAAACGTCACCCTTGCCGGATCAATCCCGCTCAGGCGGGCCAACACATAGCCCATAACGCTGACCCGGTAAGAATGTTCGGCCACATTTTCCTTGCCGGAGCCAAGGAAAGCATAGCCCGTGCGCGGGGTGTGCCGCAGCATTCCAACTTCATTAAAAAAATCCGCCAGACGCTCCATCCTTTCCTGACCGGGGCTGTCTTCCTGGATATGCGTGTCGTTGACGTTTTTGGCGTGTGTCTTGCTCATGCTGCTTCCGATATGATTTTAGAGCAATTTAACTTTTAAATTGCTCGGACGTCTGCGTGAGCAGACGTTCGCTACGGAGGCGTAAGCGCAGTTTATCTGCGCGGTTAAACGCCGAAGTGAGCGTGCCTTAAACTTTGAGAATATACATTTTCAAAGTTAATCTGCTCTAGGCAGTGTCGTCACGAGCGCCTTTCGTCAAGCCGCTCTATTCGATCTCGTACTTGCGCAGTTTGTTGTGCAGTGTGGCCCGGGTAATACCAAGACGGCGCGCCGCCTCGCTCTTGTTGTCGCCGGTCTGGCGCAACGTTTCCTCAATGACCCGGCGTTCCACCTCGTCCAGGGGCAGCCCGGCCAAAGAAATATCCGCCTCGGCCGGGCGCTCGCCCGGCGCAATGGTTTCGGACAGCGCAGAAGGCAGTTCGCGCGCGGTGATAAGATCGCCGTTACAGAGAATAACGGCCCGTTCCACGGCATTTTCCAGTTCGCGCACATTGCCCGGCCAAGAATGCCGCAGCATGATGTCAAGCGCCTGGGCGGAAAAGCCGCGCACGGCCTTGCGGTTGCGGTTGGCGAAATTTTCCAGAAAATACGCCGCCAGCACAGGAATATCTTCCGGCCTTTCGCGCAGGGACGGCACATCAACACTGATGACATTGAGGCGGAAAAACAGGTCTTCACGAAAGCGCCGTTGCGCCACCTCATGCCGCAGGTCGCGGTTGGTGGCGGCCAGCACGCGCACGTCCACGGTAAGCTGCGTGTCGGAGCCTACGCGCTGCACTTCGCCCTGCTGCAGGGCGCGCAGCAGTTTGGCCTGAAGGGAAAGGGGCATCTCGCCCACTTCGTCCAGAAAAAGCGTGCCGCCGTGCGCCTGGGCAAAACGTCCCTCACGGCGGCGCTCCGCACCGGTGAACGAACCTTTTTCATGCCCGAACAGTTCGGATTCCAGCAGGTTTTCAGCCAGGGCCGCGCAGTTGACCGTAATAAGGGGCTGATCGGCGCGCAGGCTTTTGCCATGCAGGGCGCGGGCCACCAGTTCCTTGCCCGTACCCGACTCACCGGTAATGAGCACCGTGGCTTCGGTGGGAGCCACGGTATCCATAATTTCCTGCATGGCCCGGATGGCCGGGCTGCGGCCGATGATGCCGGGCATGGTCGTGGCATTGGTCAACTGGCGGCGCAGTTCGCGATTTTCAACACTCAGACGCGAATGCTCAATGCCCTGCTGCAAAGAGTGCTTGAGGCTTTCAAAGTCCAGAGGTTTGACCAGATAGTCGTATGCGCCCAGGCGCAGCGCCTCTACGGCGGTTTCCACCGAGGAATACGCCGTCATGAGAATTACAGGCAAGGCGGGATTATACGCAAGAATCCCCTTGAGCGCGTGTATGCCGTCCATGCGCGCCATGCGCACATCAGTCAGCACGGCGTCAAAGGCTTTTTCTCTTACAAGGGCCACAGCCTCGTCGCCATCGGTAGCCTCATCCACCGTATAGCCCCAGGAACGGAGCATGGTTCGCAGCATGCCGCGGTGCGCGTCATCATCGTCCACTACAAGAATGCTGTTCATCACGCTGACAATCCTCCTGACACACCGGGCAACGGCCATCTGCGCCGTGCTATGCCCTGTGGTCATATGCGCTTTCTTTTTCTGCGTTCCACAAAAGACGGCGTTGCCGGACGGGCCTCCGGCAGCCAGATGCGAAAAATGGTTTCTCCCTCCACACCGGGCTGCGCCTGACGGGAGGTAACGCTGATCTCCCCGTTATGGGCCTCCACGATCTTGTGAACCATAGCCAGTCCGAGGCCGGTTCCCTGTCCCTTGGTCGTGAAGTACGGATCAAAAATATGCGGCAACTGGCGGGGGACAATCCCCACGCCCGTGTCACGCACCATAAGGCAAACGCCTTTCTTGTGCCATGTCACGGCAAGGGTGAGCCGCCCGCCTTCCGGCATGGCGTCCAGCGCATTCAGGCAAAGATTCAGCAGGGCCTGTCCCATACGTTCCGGGTCGATCATAGCCTGAGGCACGCCCGGAGCCATTCGGTATTCCACCTCAATACCGCGTTTTTCGGCATCCTGCTTGATGAGGCGGATCACATGTTCCACCACTTTTGCGAGGCTGCCGGGCCGGGGGCAGACATCGCTGGGCCGGGAAAGACCGATGAGGTCCATAATCACGCGGTTGAGCCTGTCCACCTCATTGACCATCACGTTGGCCGCGGCGCGATCCTCGCTGCCTTCGGGAAACCGCTGGCCGAAATAGGTGGCATAGCCCTTGATGGAGCTCAAGGGATTGCGGATCTCGTGAGCCACCCCGGCGGCCAGATTGCCCACTGCGGCCAGTTTTTCCTTGCGGCGCACCTCTGCCTCAAGACGGCGCACTTCCACCTCGGCCTTGCGCTGCTGCTGGCGCGATTCGCGCGCACGCTCGGCATAATACAATGCCAGCAGGCAGGCCAGACCCACCAGAAGCGTTACGGACGAAAGCATGGCTACGTAATCCCGGTTCTGGCTGCGCGTGATCTCAAAAGGAGAAATCTCCAGCCCCAGAAAAATGATGGGAACAGGGTAGCCCTTGGGCAGGTCGGACATGCCGGGAGAAAACTGGCGGTAAACCACAAAAACCCGCTGGCCTTCCATGCGCATGATGCCCCATTGGGCCAGCATGCCCGGATTCAGGTCGCGCATGCGGGACTCGTCCATCTCCCTGTCTTCCACTTTCAGTATCTCACCGAGGCGCACACGATTGCTGTGCGCCACAATGATACCGTCGGGCATGGTTACGGAGACAAAAACAATGCCGGGGCTTGCGGCCATTTCTTCCAAGAGCACCTGCAGGCGCACGCCCGCCTCGCTACGCATGCCGGAGCGCAAGATGCTTTCAAAAGCGATAATAAGGGAAGAGCCTTTTTCTGCCAGCAGCCGGGCCATGGCTGCCTCGCTGCGCTCGATGGATATATAGGCCAGCAGGCTGATCATGAGGGCCAGCACAAGAGCCGCGCCGCCCATAAGCAGGCCGATAGACGTGCGCGAGACATTCCGCATGCCTTTCATGGACGCATAAAGCTCCAGACCGCCCCATCCCTGGGGCGGCTCTTTTCGGCTTTCGCCGTCGGGGTTGTCGTGTGCCGAACTCATGCCTGTGCTTATAGCGTCATGCGCGCACAGTGTCATCATGCACAGGCCAAGGGCCATAAAAAAAGTTGCATGATTTTTGCAATCGCATAAGATGCGGAGTATGCGTTGCCACGACAGCGCATCTGCCGTTTTTCGACCTGAATATACGGCGTCTGACTTGCCGACGCCACAGATGCAAGATCAGGAACTATTTTGCCATGCGAAAGACTTCTTTGTTACTGACCTTTCTGTGCGGCACACTGCTGCCCGCGTATTCTTCAGCGCAAGGCCCGCAGGGCGAAGCGCTTCCCGTCCCCGCTACACGAGCCGCTACTGGTCCGCTGGATGTGTGGCTGGACTACCTGCCGCCGAGCCAGCGCATGAAAGCCCAGAGCATTATGGAAGAGTACCGTCCCAAGGTACAAGACCTGCGGCAGCGCATTATCTCCAAAAAAAACGAGCTGGAAGAGCTCAACTATAACCGCAGCACATCACCCGATACCCTGCCCCGCCTGGGGCGCGAACTTCAGGTGCTGCGCGATGAACTGCAGGCCATGCTCATTCATGCCGACCAGCGCATGCGGCGCGAAGTGGGTATTCCCCTGGGTACCCTTGCCAGCAGAGGATGCAGCATGGAATTCACCGTAAAAAATACTATGGAAGGAACCCAATAGCGTCTTCACTGCTCCGGCCCCACGCCCTCTCCACTTGCCTTTCTTTTCTGTCCCCTCCTCCCCGGCACCACGCCTCTGCCGACCATTGATACCTCACGACAGCTTCAGTTTTCGCGACGCAATCAGCGCATAAAAATCATACTTCTGATTAAAATTTATACATATTTCGAATACACCTGTATAAAAAAAATACAGGCAGTGGAACGTTGCGTCCAACGGTTTTAACAAAAAAAACTGTTTAAATTCAAAATATTAACTATAAAATACCCCAATATCTAAACTTTGGCACACCAATTGCTATTCTGTAAGCAAGATTACGAAAATGACATAGAGAAATAAAAGAACAAATAAGGTTTCAAACAGAACCGTATTTACCTTATACAAATTTCATATGTTTTACGTAGCGCATAAATCGGCTTCCAAGTCCGGCCGGCCATTAAAGGCACAAACCGGAAAGTACATAGGCGAAGCGGCAGAAAAGCGCCAAGGCTGTATAAACAAGATTTCGGCTGTGCGCGACGCCGCCATGGAACTTCAATTATAAAGAACTTGTTGAGTCCAGGCCACAATAAAACGCTCTGTAACGGGCTATATTCAAAAGATTTTCCGCCCTGAAAAAGCCGGGCGGGAAGCAGCTGAGCCGAACAAAACGGCAATGCGTCGCCAACCCAGCCAACCCGCCGACGGGCGGTAACGATATATGTAAAAAAGTAACAAACTTTCCGCATGCCCTCCGCCCCCATTGAGGACATCCGGATCCCCCCCGAAAACCTCCTCCTTTGAACAAAACCTCTAACCATCGGAACATCCTCCCTCTCTCGGCCGCCGGTTGCCCCCGGCGGCCGCCTCTTTTTTATGCCTGAAAAAGTCTTTGCCGCCTCCAAGAAAAGAAACGGGGCTATATTTTCCACGCACAGGCAATGCTTTCACATACAGGCAAAAAGGCTTCCGCGCTTATGCGCGGAAGCCTTTTTGCGGCGTACCGGGATATGCCCGGCCTAGCCGAGTTTCATTTGTGCGATAAGATTCTTGAGCGTGTGCGCCTGCGCGGCCAGTTCGGTAACCGCCTGCGCGGCCTCGGCCATGGCAATGGCGCTTTGTCGCGCCATCTCGTTTACCTGCACAATGCTGTGGTTGATTTCTTCGCTGGCGACCGACTGCTCTTCGCTGGCAGCGGCAATGGCATTGACCTGGTCCGAAGTGCCTTCCACAGTAGCCACGATCTCCCGCAGGGCCTGGCCGGACTCGCTGGCAAAGGTTGTAGCCTGCGCAATCTGGTTTACGGCATTGTCTGCCGAACCCATGCTTTTTGCCGTACTGTTCTGTATGGCCTTGATGGCGGCGCTGACATCGTGGGTGGAAGCCATCGTCTTTTCAGCCAGTTTGCGCACCTCATCGGCCACCACGGCAAAACCCCTTCCGGCCTCACCGGCACGAGCGGCCTCAATGGCCGCATTGAGGGCCAGCAGGTTGGTCTGGTCGGCAATATCGGAAATAACGTTCATAATGCGCGTGATGCTCTGGGCATGCTCGCCAAGCTCGGCCATGTCGCTTTTAAGCTCTTCCGAAACGTGCCGCACCGCTTCTATGCTGCGCACGGCCTGTTCCACAATCTGAGCGCCTGCATGGGCCTTTTCCTTGGTTTCTCTTGAAGCCGTGGAGGCGGCGGCGGCATTATGCGCCACTTCGCGAACCGTGGCGTTCATCTGGTTCATGGCAGTAGCGGCCTCGGAAAGACGCTGGGACGATTCGGCGGCGCTGCGGTCAGACTGCTCAATCTGGGCGGAGAGCTGAGTGGACGCGGACGAGATAATACCTGCCACTGCTTCCAGTTGTCCGGCTGCGGCCAGCATGCCCTCTTGCCGGGCATTTTCCGCCTGCTTGCGCGCCTCCTGGGCTTCGCCCATTGCTTCCTCGGCTTCTGTTTTGGCAAACTCTGCCTGACGGTTTTTTTCCTCACTGTCGTGGAACAGACTGCGCAGCTTGCCCACCATGCCCTGAATGCCCTGCGAAAGCCCGCCGATTTCATCACTGCGCTTGGCCGCACTTCCCAACGCCGTCTCTTCCTCCTGTGAAGGGTTGAAGTTGCCACCGGCAACGGCCTGCACATAATTTTCGCCAGCCCGGATGGAACGTGCAATACCCCGCGACACAACAATAATAATAAAACCCACCACAATGACGGCTATGCCACCCACAAGCATGTTTTCTTTCAGCAGGTTGCGGGCCGGGCCAAGCAGTTCATCCCTGTTGCCCACAAGCACCACATGCCAGTTGCTTTCCGGCATGTGCCGGTAATAGGCGACCATCTCCGCATCGCCGTGGTTATAAACCGCACGGCCGTTGCCTTCGGCCAAGGCCGCCTTGACAAATGGCAGATGCTTGCTGTCAGACCCGAGCAAACGCTTGTCTGGGTGCATGAGCACCCTGCCCTCGCTGTCGTAAACAGCACAAAAGCTGTCTTTCCCGATCTTGATGGTGTCTGTGGTATCGGCGCTCAGGCGGGCAAGGCTCATATAGGCGTACAGCACGCCGTAGGGCTTGCCGTCCTTCATGACAGGGGTGGTAATTATGGTGGCGAGGTCTCCCGCATGGTTGGGAATGTTCTCAAAGCCCATACTTCCCCGAAGAGCCGCGTTCACAGATCTGCGCTCACCCATGTTCCGCCCTACAAGATCTCTGGCCGTGTGGGCTATGACCCGCCCGTCGATATCAAGGAGACCGGCGCCGTCCACAATGCCGAAGTGCTCTGTCAGGCTGTCAAGAACGCTCTGCACGTCCGCTCCGCTGGAAACCGGCTCATCGTAGACCACTTCCAGCGTCGGCTCCCCGGCACCCCGGCGAATCAGCGCATTCCTGACATGGTTGGATTGGGCGCTGGTCTTCATGAGACCGCGCGTCATTTGCTGCACGGTGACCAGACCATGCACCTGCTTGTCGATAACGGTGTTCAACTCGTGCGCAATTTGTTGCGTAAGAGACGTTTCCGCCCGCCAATAGCTGAAAACACAAACTGCGGTCAGCCCCAGCATGGACGGAACCAAGATGTTGAGCATCATCTTGCTCATGATTCCCATTTTCATAGACAGCCCCTTCGAACTCGTGAGTTTTGTGAATTAACAGCCAAAAACACAGCCTGTTCAGGCCTGCGCGAGGTCAGTGACAATGGATTAACAGCTAAAACAGAGCCTGTTCAGGTCTGCGAGAGGTCAGTGGCAGAGGAGGTGGACAGGAAGAGACCTGGAGAAAAAGTCAGGAAGAACCAGAAACTGGCGCCAGTCTAACCAAGTCTATATAGCTTTTCGGCTTTTATTGCAAAACTTATTATATCTTGCGACATATTTTTTATTACCGCATGAAAATACTAGATATATAAAAAGTCTAAAAAACAAATAAACGCATATAAAATGTATGCGTCATGAGCGTCTGTGAAAACTGACGTGGATGAGAAGCGTCAATCGGCCCGGAAAGGGCATGCTGAAAGCCCCTTTGCCAGCAGGGCGAAGCCGCAAAAAAACCAGAATGGTCGGGCGTTGGCCCGCAGTGTATCGGGCTGGGAAGGAATGGAGCGAGGAGAATCAGGGTGGTCTGAAAATATCCGAAGTGGCCGGGGTTACCCCGGAATGGCCGGAAGTGAATGAAATCTGACCGAAGCGGCCAGGACATTTCAAGGCAGAAATGCCCGGCTTCTTGATGGTCAGGGAAAAGTGAGGGTCAAGGAAATATCCTGACCGCAGGCGGCGTCAAAGCGCACGTTTTTCGGCTCAAGCCCCAGAGCGGCCCATGCTGGGCGCAGCTCGCCACGCGTTCCCCATATATACCCCTGGCAGGATCGCGGCAGGCGCATGGCGGAAAGAACAGGGGCGGAAAACTCTCCGTAAGGCCCACCCGCCGCTACCGC
>NZ_JBAIYW010000248.1:0-10010 GCF_036763055.1 Desulfovibrio sp. 1214_IL3152
GCGGGCTTCGCGCAGCAGGGCCACGGCAAAGCCGCCCTGCAACAACGGCTCGCCGCCGGAAAGGGTCAGGCCCCCGCCGGAGCGGGCATAAAAAGCCATGTCCTGTTCCACCACGCGCAGCACGTCAGCCACATCGCGCTTTTTACCATATACCAGCAAGCCTTGAGCTGGGCAAACGTCTGCGCATGGCATGGCACAGCCGTGACACTGGCTGCGCTCCACGCGCGGCTTGTCGTCGTCGCCGCAAACAATGGAGCCATGAGGACAGGCAGGCAAACAATGACCGCACTTTGAAATGCCGATACAGCGCCCGGGATTGCAAGCCAGTTCGGCACAGGATTTTTGCGATTCCGGATTGCTGCACCAGCGGCACGAAAGCGGGCAGCCCTTGAGGAACACGATGGTGCGTATGCCCGGGCCGTCATGAACTGAATATTTTTGGATATTGAATACCATTCCCTGCTGTTTGTCATCCAGGCACATGTTTCCTTCCTTTTCTGCGCAACGGCGTTCTACGGCAAGCGACGGCCTCAAGAGAAAATTATCGTAAAAATGCGGGGAGGATATCTCCTCCCCGCTTCAGATGCCCGCCCTACATCACATCATGTTCCGTACGGGCGATGAGGTCATTCTGCAGATCGGGCGACAGGTCCACAAAGTAGGCGCTGTAGCCGGCGATGCGCACAATAAGGTTGCGGTATTTCTGCGGGTCTTTCTGCGCGGCCACAAGCGTTCCCTTGTTGACCACGTTGAACTGCACGTGCCAGAGTTTGAGGTCACAGAACGTGCGGATAAAGGACACCAGCTTTTCCGTGCCCTGCTCGCCTTCCACGCATTTGGGCGTGAACTTGATGTTCAGCATACGGGCGGCGCGGTCGCGCATGCCCATATTTTTGGTGGTGCAGTTTGAGAGCAGCACGGCGGTCGGGCCGTTCACATCGGCCCCGTGCGAGGCAGAGGAGCCGTCGGACAGGGGAAAGCCATCCGTACGGCCATTGGGCGTGGCGGAAACCACCTTGCCGAAAGGCACGTGCGAGGTAAAAGGCACATAACGCACGTCATTATGGATGCCCAGGTCGCTCATGGAGTATTTGTTGCCGTACTCCACGGAAATCTTGTCGATTTCGCGTCCGATGGCGTCGGCATACTCGTCATTGTTGCCGTAGCAGGGGGCGGAACGCAACAGGGCGCGCACGTCCTCATAGCCCTCAAAGTCGGCGTCGATGGCGGCAATAAGCTTGTCCATGCTCAGCTTCTTTTCTTCAAAGACCAGCTTTTTTACGGCCGCCAGGGAGTCCACCACGGTTCCCAGGCCCATATATTCAAAGTAGCCGAGGTTGATGCCTTCAGGAATCTGCTCCTGATGCAGGTCAATGCAGTGCTTCATGCACAGGTCATGCATGGCGGAACCCATAGGCTGGGCAAAGTGTTCGGCGCGCAGCTTGTTGATGATGTACTGCTGGGTAAACGCCGCCTTGAGGAAAAGCAGATGCTGCTCCACATAGGCATTCCAGAACTGATCCCAGGTCGTGAAGCTGCGGGGATCGCCCGTTTCGACGCCAAGCAGTTGGTCGCCGTATTTTTTCATGCGCCCGTTACGCAACACCATTTCCACGGCAGCGGCAAAGTTGATGTAGGCTCCGCCGGAGGTGTAGGTGTCGCGATTGGGCATACGGGCTTCCGTGCAGCCGGAAACGGCATAGTCCAGCGCTTCTTCAAAGGTCGCGCCCTTGGAAACGTAAAGCGGCACGATTTCTTCGTCATTGATCAGCTTGGGAAAGCCCGAACCGTACTTGATGGTTTCGGCCACGTCCCAAAGGTAACGCTCGGGCGCGCGGGAATGGATGCGGGCCGCAAGGTCCGGGTAGTGCAGCGGAAATTCCCGCTTGGACTTGAGTATCAGATAGGTGAGGTCATTGCTGGCATCACGCCCGTCAGGGGTCTGCCCGCCAACGGTGACCGCCTCCCAGTGGGCATAACCTTCGTTAAAGGCCCCGCCGGTGGGAGAAATATACATATCGATAAATTCAGCCATGCCCACCCACATGCATTCGAGCAGTTCCATAGCCTGGGCTTCGGTAATTTTTCCAGCCTCACGGTCCCGCTTGTAGAAAGGCTGGAAATACTGGTCCATACGACCATTGGAGATGGTGGTTCCGGTCTTCTGTTCAATACGGGAGAACATCTGGGTAAACCACTGGCTCTGGCAGGCTTCCCAGAAATCGCGGGCTGGCTCGCCGGGGACGTGTTCGGCGTTTTCAGCCATGCGCAGCAGTTCGGCCTTACGCACGGGGTCGGCCTCTTTTTCGGCCATTTCACGGGCAAGCACGGCGTGGCGTTTGGCCCAAAGCACGATGGCATCACACACGATGATCACTGCTTCAAGGAAGGGGCGCTTTTCACGATCGTCCTTGGCACTGAGGGGGTCAAGGGCAGCCAGCTTTTCCTGGGCCTCTTTCTTGATGCTGTTAAAGCCCCGCTTGAGGATTTTTTCGTAGTCGTGAACCCACTGGATGGATGAGCGGAACGAAGAGGTTTCGTTGACGATAAAACGGGAAATCAGACCATCGGGATCATCGTAGGTAAGCTTGTGTACCTCGGCAGGCAGGGCCGCGTTGAGCGCCTCATGGTAGGTCTTGCCTTTCCAGAACGGAGCGATCTCTTCTACCACGCGCTTGGCGTCTTCAGGCGTGATGGTGGCGGGCGACGTTTTGCGGGTGGGCAGGTCGCGCACGGCAATATCAAGAAAGTCGCCGTCCAGTTCCGGATAAAGAATGCCATAGCGCCCGTCGCAGCCGGCGCGGCCAAGCAGCAGTTGGTCTTCCTGCACATAGACGGTCATGTTGCTGGCAATGTGCATGAGAGCCTTGGCCCAGCGCAGCACCAGCGGCTGACCTTCGGTTTCTTTCATGGACTGGGTGAAATACAGCGCGCGCTCTATATCAATGCGCGGCTTCTGCCCTTCAAACCGTTCCAGAAGCCTGAAAACCCGGGGATGGGTCTTGCGGAATTTGTCTTCGCGACCTTCAATCTTGTCGTACAGGCGCTGTTCCTGGGGGGACCGGCATTCGCAAGTGGTCATGCTCATCACGCTACTCCTGAATAATATGAATTACAGAGCGCGGTACGATTTGTACGCCGCCGCGCTGAGAACGCCTTGCACAGATGGCTATCCTCGTTATGGCGACATAAGTGCATGGGGCATGCCACGTTTGCTAACACTATAATTTTATTTATGTTTTAATATATTTCCTTTTTTCAGCCAGCAGATAAAAGCTCTCCATTTCACAAATGATGCAGTTTTGCACCAAACTGTAGGGTTTTTCAATAAAACATCCCGATTATGCGACGCATATTTGCAACACTCCTTTTTTGTGGCGCATGGCGGCATGTGCAACCCTGCGCAAACAAGCATGTTTTAACTTTCACAAACAGCCTTTTTTCACACAAAAACAACCATTCCTGTTAGCTGCAAACTTGCGACACCACTATCCAGCCAAGCTCAAATCGTCGATAGCATGTATCATAATATACCGATAAGAGTGATATTTTTTAAGATAAAAGACCATCTCCCCTGCTTTTTCGCTGGCACACATCCTGCAAAAGTAAAAAATCACAAGACCCGGAGGCCAACATCAGGCATTTTGCTTTTTGCAATTGTTCATCTCATGGGAGGAGATTATGAGAAAAGTGTCACATCCAAACTGTACCACTCGTAACCCAAACGCTTCCTGCGGCCCGGACGCCCATAAAAGCCACGGGCCGTGCGGCAGGGCCGTGCCGGCAGCTTCGGCAAGTGGGGAGAACAGGAAATGAAGGTAATAGATTTTCGTTTTCGTCCAAACACTCCCGAGATTATCAACGGCATCAAGAACAGCGCCATGTTCAAGGCTGCGTGCAAGGCCATAGGCTTTGACCGGCGCAAGCCACAGCCCCTGGAAGACATTGTGGCCGATCTGGACCGCCTTGATGTGGAGACCGGGGTCATCACAGGGCGCGACTGCGAAACCACCTATGGTTTCCCTGCCAACAATCCGAGCGTGCTGGAGTTCTGCCGGGCCTACCCGAAAAAATTTGTGGGCTTCTGGGGAATCGACCCACACAAGAAAATGGCCGCCCTGCGCGAAATCGAGCTTGTCTCTTCCGAATACGGCATGAAGGGCATCGCCATTGACCCGTATCTTGCGCACATTCCCGCATCCGAAGCCCGTTTTTACCCCGTGTATGCCAAGTGCTGCGAACTGGGCCTGCCCGTATTCATCACCATGGCCCCGCCGCCCCAGGTTCCCGGAGCCATTCTGGAATATGCCGACCCGCGCGACGTGGACAAGGTAGCCAGGGACTTTCCCGAGCTTACGCTCATCATGAGCCACGGTGGCTACCCCTTTGTAAATGAGGCTGTTTACACCTGCTTGCGCAACGCCAATGTATACATGGACATTTCTGAATACGAACGTGCGCCCATGGTGGACGTGTATGTGCAGGCCATGAATGAACTGATTACGGACAAGGTGCTTTTTGCCAGCGCCCACCCCTTTGTGGAGCTGGCCGACGCTCTTGAAGCATACCGCGACTTTGCACTGACTGATGAGGCCCGCCGCAAAATCATGTATGAAAACGCCCGCCGCGTGCTGGGCCTGGCATAAAGGAGAACGATATGAGCGTTGCCGTCAATGACAAGCAGGCGCAAAAAAACCTGCGCCGCGTGGTTATTTCCTCCCTCATGGGCGCGGTTATTGAATGGTATGACTTTTTCCTTTATGGCGTGGTGGCCGGGCTTGTGTTCAACAAGCTTTATTTTCCCGCATTTTCACCGGGTGTAGGCACCATCCTGGCATTTGCCACCTTTGCCGTGGGCTTTGTGGCCCGCCCCTTGGGCGGCATTATCTTTGGTCACTTCGGCGACAAGATCGGCCGTAAAAAAATGCTCATCCTCACCCTTGAGATCATGGGCGTTGCCACGGTGCTCATTGGCTGCATACCCTCTTACGACAGCATCGGCATCTGGGCTCCCATTCTGCTGGTTATCTGCCGTCTGGCCCAGGGCATCGGCCTTGGCGGGGAATGGGGAGGCGCCGTGCTCATGGCCTATGAGTCCGCACCGGCCCACAAGCGCGCATTCTACGGCAGCCTCCCCCAGGTCGGCCTTTCACTGGGCTTGATGCTGGCTTCCGGGGTTATCGGCCTGCTTTCATTCCTGTTGTCTGACGAAGCGTTTCTTGCCTGGGGCTGGCGCATCGCCTTTTTGCTGAGCGCGGTTCTGGTGCTTGTGGGCGCGTACATACGCACGTCCGTTCAGGAAACCCAGGACTTTTCCTCCGCCAAGAAAGAAGTGGCGAAAATACGTTACCCCATGCTTGAAGCCTTCAAGCGCTACCCCAAAACCCTTACTGCCTGCGTGGGCGCGCGATTTGTGGAAGGCATCGCCTTTAACGTTTTTGGCGTGTTCTCACTGACCTATCTTACACAGACCTGCGGAGTTAACCGTACGGTGGCCCTTATGGCCGTTGTGGTGGCCTCGGGTGTTATGGCCTGCTTCATTCCCATGTGGGGAGCCATGGCAGACCGTGTGGGCAAAGGCCGCATCTTCGGCACAGCCGCCCTGCTGCTGGGCATAACCGCCTACCCGGTATTCTGGGTGTTGCACAACTACGCCACCACAAACCTTTTCTTTGTTTACCTGGCTATTATCGTTCCCTTCGGCATTATCTATGCTGCAGCCTATGCCAGCATGGCAAGCCTGTTCTCTGAAAGCTTTGATGCCACGGTGCGGTATTCCAGCATTTCATTCGTATACCAGTTCTCAGGCATTTTCGCTTCGGGCCTGACGCCCATGATAGCGACCATGCTTGTGCAGGCCAACGATTCTCAACCCTGGTACCTCTGCGGGTATCTGCTTGTGGCGGGCGTCATCAGCACCGCATCCACCATATGGATAGGTAACCTCCGGGTTGCGAAGGCAGAGCCGCGCGTGTTGCCCGACGAAGAAAACAGCGCTCTTGCCCCCAGTTCCGTAAGCGAACAGAACGCCTGACGTCTCCTGAGTCTGCCCTTCAAGGCCGGGGATTGCCGACCCCGGCCTTGAAGGATCAGGCCGCACCCTCTGCGGATGCAGACATTCCCCCTGTGAAAGCCCCCTTTGCCCTGCCGCTGCCGCAGGGCAAAGGGGGCCGTGCCTTCGATGCAGCCCACCGCATCGCAAACAGATCCTTCCCACAACAGAGAAACGCCCGCCGCCGATGCGAGATCGGCGGCGGGCGAACAGCCGGAAACAGCCTGTGGCGTCCGGAGTCTGAAGAATTTTCCTATTTGGCGGCCTTCTCGCCCTGCCTGTCTTCCTGTACGGGGATATCCTTCACGTCCACGATACGCACGCCGAATTCGGCCACGCCATCGGGAGGCGCATAGAACAGCACCATAAAGGGAACCTCGCCCCCACGGGGGACATTGGTATTATTGGTGAGAATCTCCACCTTGTTGTTGAGAAAAGACTCCATCTCCTTTTCGCTCAATACCTGAAGCTGAAAAAGGGAAAGCTGCACGCCGCCGAGCTGTTTTTTGGTGGCGAGCGTTTTCTTGTCCTTGTCGTAAATAGCGGCCTCAACGGTAACCAGTTCCTTTGGTTCAGGAAACTCGTTAACCACCTTGCCCTCAATGACAAAGACCTTGCCCACTTTTTCATTGTCCACATAGTACTGGCGCACATTGCGCATGGTGAGCATTTCCACCTTTTTAGCCAGTTCCTGCTCTGTGGGCGGGGCGTTTTCGCCAGCGGCGGAATGCTTGAAATACCAGTACGCGCCTCCGCCACAAGCCAGCACCAGCAACAAGATGCCAAGCAGCTTGCCAAGCCTGCCCCGCTTTTTGACGGGCATATCAGGCAGAGGCCCCTGGGCGGCAAGCTGCTCGGCCGGATCATAGGCAAAAACAGTCTTGCAAACCGAACAACGCAGCTTCACACCCGGCCTGGCATGTTGATCCGGCAGGTTAAAGCGGCTTGAACAATTGGGACATCTTACTTCCATGCCGTTACTCTCCAAAACCGTATCCGGCAGCCGGAACAGTGGAACGTTTACTCGGGAATGATCTCAAAAACAGCGGGCAGATTGCGATAGTGTTCGGCGTAATCGAGACCATACCCCACAATAAAGCCCTGCGTCAGCTTAAAACCGGCAAAGTCGACGTGAACGTCAATTTCGCGCCTTTCATTCTTGTCCACCAACGAGGCCAGGCGCAGGCTGCGGGCCTTGCGCGCGGCAAACTGCCCGAGCAGAAAGCGCATGCTGTGTCCACTGTCCACAATATCTTCAACAATCAACACATGCTTGCCACAGATATCAATCTCGATATCCTTGTTGAAAATAACATGCTTGGAACTGCTTGATCCCTTGCCGTAGCTGGACAGGCGCACGAAGTCCAGCTCCAGGTTCTTATTTTGCAAGGCCCGTACCAGGTCGCTGAAAAACACAAAGCCGCCCTTGAGCACACATATGGCTACCAAGGGTTCCTGACCATAACAGGCGTCAATTTCAGCGGCCAGTTCCTTCACCCGTTGAGCAATCTGCTCCTGACTGAAGACGGTTTTCAGTTCTTTGACCTTAATCTCATGCCCCACCTTAGACATCTGATCCTCCAGCACGGGCCGCAGGGCGGCCCCATCTTCAGGGGCCGCAACATTTTCCGGCTCCATGGCGAACAATCCGCATTGGTCAATGCGGTCGGGACAGCGGACACCCCACGCGCCTGCCGTCCATATTTTATGGGCGCAGCCCGGCCCGGCATGGGCCGCGCGATGGACGCGCAGCCCAGAAGATCAGGCCCGGAACATGCTTTGTATGCTTACTTCTGCTCAAGCAGCTTGCTGAACACCATTTCCATCATTTCGGCATCGGCAATGCCCGGCTCGGAGATGACGCGCTGCCCGTCCTTGGCATAAAAAACATTGTGCGGGATGCTGGTTATCTGAAACGCCTTGGCAATATCACGGTCTGCCATGTACACGGGGTAGTCCATGCCCATTTTCTTGATGAACGGCGCCACAACCTTGGCGTCGTCATCCACGGAAAGGCTGATGATAAGCACGTCCTTGCCGGCGTATTTTTTGTTCACCTGCACAAGCTCGGGAATCTCCACCTGGCATGGCGGGCACCATGTGGCAAAAAAATTGAGCATGATGACCTTGCCCTTGTTCTTGGTCAGAAGGTCTGTCAGCCCTGCCAGATTGAGCGAAGGCACGCCCGAGGCGGACGAAGAGCCGGCAAATGCCGCGCAGGGCAAAAGCAGACACAACAACAAGGGAAGAATAATTTTTTTCATATCATACCTTTACGGGCCGTACTGAAGGCCGGAATATGCGTGAAGGGTTACCATGCCGCCGGGCCTTGCGCGCGGACGCACGGCATGACCGCGCCCGCGTAATTGCAGAACAACGCTACACAAAATTCTTGGCGGCCCGCACGGCGCCCACGGCATCCGCGCAATAGGCGTCGGCTCCGATAGCATCGGCAAACGCCTGGGTGACGGCCGCGCCCCCCACCATTACCTTGATGCCCAGCCCCTTTTCTCTGACCAGCTTTATGGTATCTTCCATACGCACCATCGTCGTGGTCATCAGGGCCGACAGGCCGATAATACGCGCTTTATGCTCAAGGGCGCAAGCCACGATATCTTCAGCAGGCACATCCTTGCCAGCGTCAATGACAGCAAAACCGTGATTGCCCAGCAGCAGGGAAACGATATTTTTACCGATATCATGAATATCCCCTTCCACCGTGGCCATTATCACCACCGGGCGTTCTTCCGGACCCCGCCCGGCTTCAAGCCGGGGCTTCAGATGGGCAAAAGCCGTCTGCATGGTCTCGGCCGCGCGGATAAGCTGGGGCAGAAAATATTCCCGCCGCTCGTAACGTGCGCCCACCTCGGTAATGGCCGGAATAAGCACTTCCTGCACAAGGGTGAAAGGCTCTGCCCCTGCGGCCAGTTCGGCCTCAAGCAACGAGAGGACATTTTCCCTGTCGCCGTTAAGCACTGCCTCGCCAAGGGTTTTGGACGCCCCGCCCCCTCCCTGGCGCTGCAGCACACTGCCTTCACCGGGTTTCCAGTTGGCGTAGCCTGAAATAAACGAGGAAGCGTGGGGGTCATGCTCGCCGAGCACCTTAAGGGCATCAGCCGCCTCGCGCAGGCGCGGGGCCGACGGATTGGCGATGCACGATGAAAGCCCCGCACCGGCGGCGTAGGCCAAAAATGTGGCATTGAGCAGATCGCGCGCGGGCAGGCCGAAAGAAAGATTGGAAAGGCCGAGGGTTGTGGGCAGCCCCTGGTCGGCGCACCAACGCGTCATTTCAAGACATTGGCGTGCGCCGTCCGGGCTGGAGGATACCGCCAGAGCCAGAATATCCACCATCATAAGCCGACGTGGAATGCCCAGGCGCTCGGCCCGCAGAAGAAGGCTTTCCACCGTGCGGATGCGCTCCGCGGCCTTTTCCGGCAGGGTTGCCCCCTCAAGAGGCAGCAGGATGAAAGGCGCGCCGTAATCGCGGCACAGCGGCCCCAGCAGTTCCATGCGCCCTTCTTCACCGCTGACGGAATTTACCAGAAAAGAACCGGGGCAGTAAGGCAAGGCGGCCGCAATGGCCTGGGCATTGGAAGAGTCCAGAGAAAGCGGCACCGTGAGCCGCCCCACCAGACGCTGCACCAGTTCTGGCAAAAGCGCGGTTTCGTCCACAAGCGGAGCGCCCACGTTCACGTCCAGCACCGTGGCCCCGGCCTCAAGTTGCGCATCGGCAAATTGCAGGGCCGTATCAAAACGCCCTTCCTGAAGCTCAAGCGTAAGCTGCTTTTTGCCTGTAGGATTGATACGTTCACCGATAATGGCAAGAGGCTGCCCCACGCCGATGCGCACCATCTGGGAACGGCTCGTCAGGCAGATGCCGCTGCGCGCCACGCCGGTGGAGCACACCTCGCCAAGCCCGCGCAGACTTTGCGCCAGAGCCGCAAGATGCTCGGGCGTT
>NZ_JBAIYW010000192.1:0-9872 GCF_036763055.1 Desulfovibrio sp. 1214_IL3152
GGGCCAGAGCGGCGCTCACAGCATCACCGGCCTGTGCGGCAGGAGTGCCAGCCACGGTAATGGTAACCAGCGTTCCCATAAACAGGGCAGTGCGGGTATATGTTTCTCCACTGTCGCGCGTTTGCGCCGATGCAGCGGCAGGCGCAAGGCTAAGCAGCGGGGCGGCCCCAAGCATGCCCGCGCCCAAAAGCGCGAAACGAAGAAAATGACGGCGGCTCGAAAAGCTGGACATTATTGCCTCCACTCAGGCCCCAGGCTGTGCCTGGGAGACGTTCTGATCGGGTACGGGAGCCGCAAGGGGCGTGTTTGCCTGCGTATTACAGCCAGATTGGCCGCATTCTGCGGTTTGAACCGGCCGGGTGTATCTGAAAATGTGTCTGGGGCAGGAGGCTACGCACGCCTCCTGGCAGGCTGGCCCATAGGACAGGCAGAGCAGATGATCGATTTCAATGCGGTCATCGACCATGCTCACCGCCTTGGCCGGGCAGGCTTTCACGCACTTGAGGCATTTGATGCAGCCGACTTTGCATACATCGGAAACCGCGCGGAGTTTTTCGCGGGTATTGCAGTAGACTGCAACTCTGGCCCGCAAGGGGGTCATTTCCAGAACGCCACGCGGACACACATTCACACAGGTGGCGCAGCCAGTGCATTTGTCCTGATCGACCTCCACAAGACCGTTGACAATGCGCATGGCATTGAACGGACAGGCCTGCACACAGTCGCCGTATCCTATGCAGGAAAAGGCGCAGCAGTCCGTGCCGCCCCGCATGAGTGAAGCTGCGGCGCATGAGGGCAACCCCTGATATTCATAGCGGGCGCCAACCTGCCCAGCCTGCTTGTCGCAGCGGCGCAGGGCGTACAGCGGCTCGGCTTCGGCTACGGTTTTACCGGTGAGTTCGCCCACGGCAATGCTTACTTCAGGTCCGCCGGCACAGCATTTGTTTGCTGCGATGTTGGGATCGTTGAGCACTGCAACGGCGTATCCTTCACAACCGGCAAAACCGCATCCGCCACAGTTTGCTCCCGGCAGGGCTTCCATCACGGCTTCGACACGCGGATCTTCCTTTACATAGAAAACCCGCGAGGCCACGGCCAGAATGATGGAGGCCGCAAGGCCCAAGGCAAAGAGGGTCAAAATTGATACAAAGACCATAGTTCCGTCCCCGTCTAACGTAGCTGCCGTACAGCAGAATTGACCGATCAGCCGCAAGAGCGCACCAATGCCCTGTCAGGGGCAGGCTGTGCGCTGGCCGCCCTTTACCCCATCCCCTTAAAGCCCATGAAAGCCAGTGACATAAGTCCCGCCATGACAAGAGCCAGGGGCGTGCCTGCCATGGCTTTGGGCAGACGGCAGGTATCCAGTCTTTCGCGAATGGCTGCCATGAGCAGCAATGCCAGAGTGAAACCAAGACCGTAAGCCAGGGCCCATACCAGAGACTCCATGAGGCCATAGCCTTCACGCTGCACCAGAATGGCTACACCCATTACCGCGCAGTTGGTGGTAATGAGCGGCAGAAAAATGCCCAGGGCGGCGTAAAGCGGTGGCACGATCTTTTTGAGAAACATTTCGACAAACTGCACCAATGCTGCAATGACCACGATAAATACGATTGTCTGCAGATATCCCAGCCCGTAAGGGTCGAGCACATATTTCTGCATGAGCCAGGTACAAAGCGTGGCGGCAATGGTAACAAAAATCACCGCGCCGCCCATGCCGAGAGCCACGCCTTTTTCTTTGGAACAGCCCACATACGGGCAGTTGCCGAGATACTGGGCCAATACGATATTGTTGACAAAAATGGCCGAGATAAAGATGGCGAAAATATCCATGCGCTATCCTTGTGCCTTTAGAGCGGTTTCGCTTTGAGATCGCGTCTGCCTGGGGCAGTCTCGCTGTTCCTGCGGTTGCCGTGGCCGCACTGCCGGGTATTTTTCTCCAGTGCGCTTTCAGCAGTACAAAATCGATACATTTCGATCTGTTATCGGGCATCTTCGCGCCGTTCCAGTGAACAGCACCCGCAGGAGCCGCAGCCGCCCTGCGGCGCAGGCACAGCTTTGCCCTTGCCGGCTTTCCAGTAGTTGTACATGTTCATGGCCGCCAGTATGAGACCGAGGCAGATGAAGGCTCCCGGGGCTTGGATCATGATGCGCATGGGCTCAAAGCCTTCCCACATGACGCCATGTCCAAACCATGTGCCGTTGCCGAAAATTTCCCGCAATGAGCCGAGAAAGGTCAGCGACAGGGTAAAGCCCAGTCCCATGCCAAGGCCATCGGCAATGGACGCGGCCACGCCGTTTTTGGCCGCAAAGGCTTCGGCCCGGCCGAGAATTATGCAGTTGACCACGATAAGCGGCACAAAGATGCCGAGGCGCTGGTACAACGGGTAGGCATATGCCTGCATGAGCAGTTCCACCGCGACCACCAGCGAAGCGGCAATGACTATAAAACAGGCGATGCGCACTGTTTTGGGAATAATGCTGCGCACCATGGAAATGAGCATGTTGGAAAGCACGAGCACAAAAATGACGGCCACGCCCATGCCAAGACCGTTGTCGGCAGAGTTGGTCACAGCCAGGGTGGGGCAAAGCCCCAGCACCAGACGAAACGGCGGCAGTTCCTTCCAAAGCCCTTTGGTAAATTCTTGCAGTATGCTCATGGAGGCTCCATGCGTATGCCAGCGGCTATTTAGCCCAGGCTTTGAAAATTTCAGGCTTCAGGCCCATGTAGGCTTGGGCTGCTTTGTTCACAGCCTCCACTGATCCGGCAGAGGAAATGGTTGCGCCTGAAACGGCATCGATTTTTCCGCCCTGATTTTTGAGGCTCACCGGAGCGGCCGCATTCATGAACTGGGTGGTGAAGCCCGGATCTGCCACGCGCATGCCCAGCCCCGGAGTTTCTTTCATGGTTGTCATGCCCACGCCCGCAAGGGTGTCGTCAGAGGTATTGAAGCCAACCATGACACCAATGGGGCCGCCGTAACCCTTGCCAAAATTCTCCAGCGCAACGCCCACAAGCTTGCCGCCCTTCATGATCGGAAAAACCGTCACCTTTTCTCCACTGGCAAGGGTAAAGCCGCGCCTGTCGGCAATGGGCGAATTTTCAGCCTGGGTAAAGACCCTCTTGAGCGCAGGTCCCTGCACGTAGGTCAGTTCCTGTTCCTCAATGGCCGTGGCGGTGATCATTTTAAGATAGGAAAGGGCAAAGCCCGAAAGCCCGCAAAGAACAGACAGCACGACCACCATGCGTACTATGGCTATCATGAGCGGCTACCTCCGAAAGGTCTGGGGCGTATCATGTCCAGATAAGGGGTCAGCATGTTTGACAGAAGAATGGCGAAAGGAACGCCATCGATCCAGACGCCGTACTTGCGGATGATCATGACCAGCAGCCCCCCCGTAAGGCCGTAGAGAAACATGGGCAGCGGACGCAGGGGAGTGGTACCCATTTCGGTAGCCATGAAAAAACCGCCAAGCATGACCGACCCGGTACACAGGTGGAAAAAGGCGGAAGCATTATGCGCTGGATCCGACATATGAAAAAATGCAGCCAGCGCGGCAACGCCTAGGAAAAATCCCAGGCTGATCTGCCAGCGCACCGTGCCGGTGGCGCAAAGGAAAGAGCCGCCCACAAAAAGGCCAAGCGCCTGACCCGCGCCCAGACCGTTGATCTGTTTGCCCATAATCAGGTCCAGCAGGGGAATGGCGTCGGCACCGGCAGCGCCGAAAAATTTCAGGCGCACCAGGGGGTCAACAAAGTCCGTGCTGAGCTGTACGGCGTTGGGATCCATAAGTATGGGAAAGGACACCGCCAGAACGGCCCAGCCCACAAGCGGCGTGCTGACAGGGTTGGCCCCA
The DNA here is from genome assembly GCF_036763055.1 of Desulfovibrio sp. 1214_IL3152. NCBI lineage: Bacteria > Pseudomonadati > Thermodesulfobacteriota > Desulfovibrionia > Desulfovibrionales > Desulfovibrionaceae > Desulfovibrio > Desulfovibrio sp. 1214_IL3152. The sequence goes on from NZ_JBAIYW010000192.1 coordinate 3,859, forward strand.
AGGCCGCCGAAAGCCATTTTGCCCAGGGTGACGCAGATAACCGCCCCAAGAATGACAAGCCACCAGGGCGCATCGGCGGGCAACAGAAATGCGAAAATGAGTCCCGCGTATACGGCGGTAAAATCGTCTACTTCTATCTGCCGGCCCATGATTTTTTCGCACAGGGCTTCGGCGACCACACACGCGGCGATGCTGAGAGACATGACCCGAAGGGCGGGCAATCCCCAGTTCCAGACAGCCATGGCCGCAGCCGGCAAACAGCAGAGAATGGTGAAAAGGCTGTACTTGCGAATGGTGCGTCCGCAGTGCCAGAAAGACGGAACGCTCATGGCAAGCAGAACAGAGCCTGATGAAGCAGATGACATCAGTTGCCTCCCCGCTGCTCACGGGCAGCCCTGTTATTGGTTCCGGCTTCGGCTGAAGCCTCGGCGTTGTCGGCGGCGATCATGCCCAGAGCCTCATCGGCAGCCAGGGCCTTTCCCCTGGCTGCCGCGGCTTCCGCCAGTTTGAACTTGGACAGGCGGATGTATTGCAGAACCGGCCTGCGGGCGATGCAGACGTAACCGCACAGGCCGCACTCAAGACAGGAGCCGATATGCTCGTCCAGGTTGCGCTCGTGCAGGGCAAATTCGGCATTGCGGCTCAAGATGCTCGGACTGAGCCTGGCAGGGCAGATCAGCACACAGGCACCACAGTTCACACAGGGGCTGTGGCCTTTCATGGGAGGGATGGTACCCGCCTCGACAACAAAAACGCCTGTTGAGCCGCGGGTAACGCTGCGATCAAGCTTTTCAAGGCTTTCACCCCGCAGGGGGCCGCCACGGACAAGGGTGTCCCCATTGTGCAGGGTGATGTGAGAAAATTCGAGCAGTTGGCCGATCAGGCTGCCGTCTTTAACGATGTAGTTGCCTGAATACTCGCAGTTGCCGATGGTGACCACGCTTTCCACAAGGGGCAGACAGGTTCGGGCCACCCGCCCCAGACTCCAGACATTGTGCAGGCCGACAATGCCTACGCCTTCAGGGTTTTCCTGCCCGGTTACGGCCTTGATGACAAGGGCGTTGACACTGGCCGGATACTGCGAAGGCACATGCGCCACTTCAATATCGCTGTGATGCAGCCGCATTTCTTTGGGAACCGCCAGCAGAATGCGCTTTGCGGGCGAGAGGCGGCGCAGCAGGGCAAGGCCATCGCGCAGGGTTTCCTGATGTGCCAGCAGCATGGGTTCGGCCCAGGTTACGCCGGGGTCGGGATTCAGACCGTTGATAATAAGCGTGTCGCAGTGTTGTCCCAGAGATTTGGTATTCAGGCCCAGGCTTTTGAGCAATGGCCGCAATTCCTCACCCCGCTGCGGCGCGGAGAGCAGGTCTGTTTTCTGCACGGTTTCGGCGGCCTGACGCAGATCTTCATCCGGTTCAATGGCGTCAATAAAGATGCTGCTTTGGCTTACTTCGCTGATCTTGCCGTAAATTGGCGAGAATACGTCCCCTTTCAGGGGTGAAGAATGTTCGGCCAAAAGTTTGTAAGGATAGACAAGCGCTTTTTTTGTAACGCCATCAGCCAGTTTGCAATTTTCACGATTGAGCCGCACCCTGTCCGGCTGCGGTCCGGGGCTGAAACGCTGGGTCACCCCGTAAAGCAGGTGAAACCGGGGGTCGTTGATTACCTGAAAAAGTTCTTTCATCCCCGCCTCACTTGCCAGTATGGCACTGGCCGCATTGTTGCTTGTGGAAAGGTCCTTTGCCAAGCTTTTCATGGCAGCCCATGCATTGCTTGTGGAAGGCGTCCATAGCTCCGGGAATGAGCTTTTCAGCAGTGACCCCGTGGCATACGGCACAGTTGGTTTGCAGGGGGTTCAGCTTGACCAGGCCTGTTTTGGGCAGCATGTCGCGTACAGCCTTCATGCTGTGACAGTTGGCGCAGCCCTTGGGCTTGTCTGCAAACATGTCTTCATGACAGGTGATGCATTTGGCGTGTACGGCATCGGCCAGATTGGGGGGGGTGCCCTTTTCGGCGGGCTTGCCGCCCGGAACGCCGGACGAGTGGCAGTCGGCGCAATTTTGCGGTTCAGGCTCTATGTCGGTATTTTTGTGGTGGCATTCCCGGCAGTCGAGGCCCAGCTCTTCATAGTGTCGTTCGTGGCCCCATTTCTTGACGCCCACTTCGTAGTGATGGCAGGTGGCACATGCGGCATTGTCGTTGAACTGCGCCACGTGTTTTTTGCGGAAAGACTCATTGAAGTCCACGCCATGACAGGATTTACATGCCTGCACTTCCAGGCGCTTTTCCGGGCTTTCGTGATGGCATGTCTCGCATGGCACATTATAGGCGTAGGCATGGTCAGCATGCTGAAAAACCACAGCGCCGCCGGTATTCTGCAGCAGAATACGTTTTGGCACGGCTTCCTTGTCTGTCGGCAGCAAATATCCCAGCGCGGCAATTCCGGCCAGAATGCACGTCAAAACGGCAACTGCAAAATAACGTTTTTGCAACGCAGCCCCCCAGATATGGCGAACATTAACAACGCAACCGAACCGGACAATACCGGATCGACAGTTTGAGACACAGGCATTGTTGTGATTTATAACAGCATTAAAAGGTGTTGTGAAGCGGGTATTACATTTTTTCTTTGGTGATATTTTTCACAGTACGTTTGCGTGTGGACGGATAGGCAGTGGAACATGTCGATTTTATAGAAGATAGTCAATTATCGCCTTTTTTTGACTTGAAGTTCAAACAGCGAAACAGGCATTCTCCTGAAAAACTGTTGCTCCAAAAACAAGATCTGACAGCAGAAAGGGGCGGGCAGGTGTTCTCTTGGCCATCTGTCTTTGTCAGGATTGAGGGCGCAGACGGGCGCATTCGTCAATCAGGCGCAACAATTCCTCATCCTGCGGATTTTCCTTCAGCCCATTGCGCGCGTGGCCCATTGCGCGCACGTATTCCCCGGCGTCCATCATGGCTTTGGCCATGACGGTAAAAATAGCCTGCTCATCCTTGTAAAACTTTATGGCTTCGTTAAAGCAGGCATCCGCATCTGAAGGTCGGCCTTCTTCAAGAAATTTTTTCCCATCCTTGATCCAGCGGTCAATGTTGAGCTTGCGCTGCAAGGTGGTTTCATAATCTTCCTGTTCGTCGTGATCCTTGAATGCCTTATACGTTTTGGCAAAAATCTGAAGCAGATCTTTTTCGTTGCCGGGCTGGTAGGTCACGTTGGGAGGGAGGTGGTCCACAAGGCCGGGGTCAGAGGCCAGGGCGTTCACTGTTGTACGGATGTCGCCCCGCAGATCGGTGGGGGCGGTCTGGCCGCCCAGTTCCCTCAAGGCCGAGATGGTCAGATAAAGAGCGCGCAAAAGATCGCGCCGCATGCAGCTGGCCTTTGCCCGGCCCAGATCTTCACGTATTTTGCGTATATTCATGACTGCCTCGTTTGGTCAAATAGTGTCCGATATTTCAGAGGGATATTCGTTAACATTGCCCTGACGGCCGCGTGAGCAGGCGTTTGCTGCGCAGGTGCAAGCGTGGTCCATTGCCGCTGCAATCACCGCTGCGAGCCTCGTAAAAACTTTGCGAACATACATTTTAAAGCTTAACATTACGTGTTCTGAAGGCGGTAGTGCGGCCTTTGAAAAGCTGTGGTCACAGATAGGACTGTGCCATGCATGTCTGCCTGATGGTAGAGAATAAAAGACAGTACCGTCAAGAGGTTGCGCCAGGGGCTTTGGGGCATGACATTGACGGCACGGCTTGCGGCTTGTTATTGTCGCGAGGTTGGCAAAATGTATGTTCCGGGTATCGGGGCAAAGCAGGCAGCCTGGGAACACGGCCCCTTGCTGGCGGAACGGTATTTCAACAACAAACTGTTTCAAAGAAAAAGGAAAAGTATGGCGCGCGTTCTTTATGGCATTCACGGCACGGGACACGGCCATGCCATGCGCGGCCTGACCATTGCCCGTCGTCTGGGCAGACACGAGTTTCTTTTTGTGGCGGATGATGATGCGCCCAAAATTCTTGAGCCGGAATTTGCGGTGCGCCGTCTGCCCAACCTGGGTACGGTGTTCAAAAACTATAAGGTGGATATGGCTGCCACCATTAAAAAAGCCATACCGCTGCTTTGGCACAGGCAGCGGTACACCGAACAGGTTTCGCGCCTTATTGACGAGTTCAAGCCAGATGTCTGCATGACGGATCTGGAGTACTTCGTGCCGCGCGCGGCGGAACGGGCCGGGCTGCCCTGCCTGACTCTGGACCACCAGCATATTATTACCTGCTGCCGCCACAACCTGCCGCCCGATATGTGGTGGGACAGTTTTGTGCAGGGACTGACCCCGCGCTATCTGTTTCGCCCCACCGGGGAAAACCTTATTATCTCCTTTTACGCGCCGCCGGTATTGCCCCAGTACAAGGCGCGCGTGGCGCCTCCCATTTTGCGCGACAGCGTACTGGCCCTGAACCCGCGCGATGACGGGCATGTGCTTGTGTATCAAAGCAATTCCACACACCGCAAGCTGGTGGATTTTCTGCGTGCGTCCACCAGAAAGACTTGTTATGTCTTCGGTTATGACCGCACGGAAGGGCAGGAGGGAAATGTCATCTTCATGCGCAAGAGCGAAGAGGGCTTTCTGCGTCTGCTTGAAGGCTGCTCTTACGTGATCCAGGGGGGCGGACACACCCTCATGGGCGAAGCCCTTTACCTTGGAAAGCCCATTTTGACCGTGCCGTTAAAGGCCATGGTGGAGCAGCGTTTCAATGCGCTGTATATTGAGCGGCTCGGCTATGGAATGCAGGCTGACATGCTCACTCTTGAACCTGATCTGCTGCGGCGTTTCGAAGCCAATCTGCCCGCGTACAAGCAGGCCATTGCCTCTGGGAACTTTTGCGGCAATGAAACCGTTTTCGGACTGGTGGACCACTTTATCAGGCACGGCTTTTTGCCCGATACGGGTAGTCCCGCAGTGGAAGAGTAAAAAACAGGTATCTGGAAAGCAGGGCAGACAAGCCCCCCCCCGCAGCGGACTTTGTTCGTATGCGTTGCCCGCGCGGCGGGCAACGATGTTTCAGGCGTTGGATCTGTAAAGTTAAAGGTTGCCATCAGGACAGGCGTAGGCCCGTTCCGATGGCAACCTTTTTTATTGGGCAAGGCCGATGCTTTTTCTGCTTTTTTACTCCGCAGCTTCCACAAAGTGGATTTTTACCACAAGCACCTCGGGGCGCGCAGTGTTGCGCATGGGCGGCCCCCAAGCCCCCGTGCCTGCGGACACAAGGGAATACATGCCCTTTTTGCTCAAGAGGCCGTGAGGATTTTCGTACATGTTTTCCACCACCCAGTGGAAAGGCCAGAGCTGCCCATAGTGAGTATGCCCTGAAATTTCCAGTACAGCGCCTGCCGTACGGGCTTCATCCAGAAAATATGGCTGGTGATCCAGCACCGCCAGCGGGAGCTTTTTGTATTCGGGCGGCAAGTCGGCCAATATCTCCGGCAGGCTTTTGCGCGGGCTGCCGGTAAAGGCCGGTTTGCTTCTATCGTCCCTGCCGGCCAGCACCAGCACGTCATCAAGAACATGCCACTGGTCGCGTAATACCTGCATTCCGCTGCGCTGCAGGATGTCCAGGCTGTTTTTTATGGGTCCGGATATGTACTCGTGGTTTCCGAGTACAGCCCAATGGCCGAGGCGCGGCTGCACACGGGTCAGCGCTGCGGCCACGGCTTCCACATCCAGCAGGATGTGGTCGTCGAGCATGTCTCCCAGATACAGAACGGCATCCGGTTTGTAAGGGGCCAGCATATCCATGGCGCGCACCAGGCGCGGGGCTGTGACGATGCGGCCCAAGTGCATGTCTGCCAGTACGCCCAGAGTCAGGGGCGTGTTTTTGTAGGCAGGGGGGATGGCGTCGGTTGTTTTTATTGTAAGGTCATAGTGCCGCACAGCGGGATAGGCCGCGTTAAGCCAGCTTGCGCAGCCAACGGCAAGAGGCAGACCCACCACCAGCAGCACCGCGCCCCAGCGAGGAAC